>JAISOH010000179.1 GCA_031275825.1 Prevotellaceae bacterium
AATTTTGCAGCAGATTGTTCATTGTATTTAATTATCTTATAATCATGCAAATATACGACATTTTTGTCAAATGAACAATCTTTTTTTTATTTTTTTCTAAATGCACAACAGGTTAAATATGAAAGGCGATACGTACAACGTCGTATCTTTGTACATTATTGACAGCGTAGAAACGGAAAAAATAACAACCACACTTAACAGTTTCAACATAAAATATTCGCTGGATGCAGGCGATTTTAAAAAATCATGTATAGAAAATCAGTCAAAAATCAGCATCCACAGCCTCGACGAAATGCTGCGCCAAATTGAAAATAAAAATATCAAATATTTAATTCTTCCGAGCATACGTCTTAATCCTCAAAAAAATACAGGTCAAATTGTAAATACCTTAAATCGTTATATAGATATTATCAACATGAAATATCCTGACAGATTCTTTGTAATACACAAGATAGGAACATCCGAAATTTGCGAACTTGTTGAATATGCGCCTGACGGAAAACCTGCAAGATTAGAGCCTGTTTAAATTCCGGCAATAAATTTTGCTGTTGAACAGCAAGCAAACAAATGCTGTAATGATGGTGCCCGGCGATAAGTTTTTACCTGATTTTTTGCACATAATATTTCGTGTATTTTCAAGTATTTTTTCAAAAATTCCTTCGCATTTCCATTTGGCGAAATAACAGTAAACCAAAAAACGAAGTTTGCAGCATACGCAGCTGACATCCTGTTTCTGTTATATGTAACGCGGCTTTAAATATCCATTTTAGAAAATGCTCCGGTTTGTCCGTGTGAAAAATTTTTCCGACATTTGCCAAAGTTTTTCGGTCAGGTTAATTAAATCTGTTTTATTGTACATATCCTGTAATATTTAAATAATCGCAAAGACACAAAAAATAATTTGATTAACCGGCGTTTTACAATATTTATATTAATTTTTTAAAAATATAAACAGACTCTAAATATACAAATGAAATAATTCTAAAAATATGGCAGACGAAAAAATAATATTTTCGATGGTTGGAGTAAACAAAATTTATCCGCCACAAAAACAGGTATTAAAAAACATTTACCTGTCGTTTTTTTACGGAGCAAAAATCGGTATAATCGGACTGAACGGCTCAGGAAAATCAAGTTTATTGAAAATAATTGCAGGAATCGACAAATCCATACAGGGCGAAGTAGTTTTTGCGCCCGGATATTCTGTAGGATATTTGGAACAGGAACCGCAGCTGGACGACACAAAAACGGTAAAGGAAACCGTGCAGGAAGGAGTGCAGGATGTTGTTGACCTGCTCAAAGAATACGAAGAACTCAACGCAGCATTTGCATCTCCCGAAGTATTGGAAGATGCCGAAAAAATGAATGTGCTTATAGAAAGACAGGGCGAACTTACGGAAAAAATAGACCATGTAAATGGATGGGAACTTGACAGCAAACTTGAACGAGCCATGGATGCTTTGCGCTGTCCCGACGAAAATCAAAAAATATCGGTACTTTCTGGAGGTGAACGCCGCCGCGTGGCTCTTTGCCGGCTGTTGCTGAAAGAACCCGACGTGCTTTTGCTCGACGAACCAACAAACCATTTGGATGCCGAGTCGATACAATGGCTCGAAATGCATTTGCAGCAATATAAAGGAACAGTTATAGCGGTAACTCACGACCGTTATTTTTTGGATAACGTAGCCGGCTGGATTCTCGAACTCGACAGAGGCGAAGGCATTCCGTGGAAAGGCAATTACTCGTCGTGGCTTGAACAAAAAACCAGACGTCTGGCGCAGGAAGAAAAACAGGAAAGCAAACGCCGCAAAACTCTTGAACGCGAACTTGAATGGGTGCGCATGACTCCAAAGGCACGCCATGCAAAAGCAAAAGCCCGACTGTCGGCATACGATAAAATGCTCAACGAAGACACAAAACAAAAAGAAGAACGGCTCGAAATATTCATACCCAGCGGACCTCGGCTGGGAACAAAAGTTATTGAAGCCGAAGGCGTAAAAAAATCTTACGGCAACAGAATACTTTTTGAAAATCTTAATTTTTCGCTACCCCCTACGGGAATAGTAGGCGTGATAGGACCAAACGGAGCAGGCAAAACTACAATAATGCGACTGATTATGGGATATGAAAAACCAGATGAAGGAAGTTTTACAACAGGTGAAACGGTAAAAATTTCTTATGTTGACCAGCAGCACAAAAAAATAGACCCCGATAAAACCGTATTTGAGACAATATCGGGAAACAGTGAAATTATAAAACTCGGAAACCGTGAAATCAATGCACGCTCCTATGTTTCGCAGTTTAATTTCAGCGGAGCCGATCAGGAAAAACTTTGCGGAGTACTGTCGGGAGGCGAACGCAACCGCTTGCATTTGGCGCTTGCGCTTAAAGATGAAGGCAACGTACTGCTGCTCGACGAGCCAACAAATGATATAGATGTAAATACCCTTCGCTCTCTGGAAGAAGGACTGGAAAACTTTGCAGGATGCGCTGTCATTATTTCGCACGACCGCTGGTTTTTAGACCGCATAGCAACTCATATACTTGCATTTGAAGGCGATTCGCAGGTTTATTTTTTTGAAGGCGGATATTCGGAATATGAAGAAAACAAAAAGAAGAGGCTCGGCGATATTACTCCGCATAAAATTAAATATAAAAAACTTGTAGAGTAAAAAATTGTTTAAATTTAACAAAAACAATATAATTAATTGAATTTCAATTGGCTAACCGATGTTTATTTTGTGTCTTTGTGATTATTACTACCTGTTGTGCATTTAGGAAATATTGCATTTGATAATATTTAAGAGACGGTTAAAGACAAATAAATTGAGGTATTGGATCATCGTTAAAGCTGTGATTTTAGATATAATTCTTGTAGC
>JAISOH010000184.1 GCA_031275825.1 Prevotellaceae bacterium
CTCGAAATTGTCTAGATTTCATGGAACTTGAATACAAGCTAAACGCTTTTTCCAATAAATTTTATAATGTGCGTAATGCCTGCCTGTTTTTAATCCATAAGCATACAGTATTTACATTATGGGCACAAAGTTATAAACAATATTTAATAATGCAAATTTCGTGTGAAAATATCTGTAAAAATCGGGAAAATTAAGAACGGCGACAATCATTACACTGCTGATTTTTTTGAATTGGCTTTGTTCCATGCAAAGATACCCTGCGGATACTGACTGCAATTTAAAACAAACCGTCAATAAAAAAAGGTAAACTGTGTCATCTGATATTTCTATTGTTCAGGGCTCGCCGGTAAGCGTTGGCATTTTGACTGTGCTGAGCCAGCGTTTTGGCAAAGGCGTGTTTTCCTGAAAAATCATCTTTTGCGCAAAAGTAATAATAATCATGATGTTCGTAGTTTAACACAGCATCTATTGCCGCTACCGGAGGCATGCAAATGGGAGATGGAGGTAAGCCTTTGTATTTGTACGTATTGTATGGAGAATCATAATCAATATGTTTGTTCAATATTCTGCGAATAGAAAAATCGCCTGTAGCAAATTTTACCGTAGGGTCGGCTTGCAGCAACATTCCCGACCTTATTCTGTTGATATAAACTCCTGCTATGGCTGGCATTTCAGAAACAACATTTGTTTCTTCTGCAACTATCGATGCTATTATGCTTACTTCTCCCTGCGTTAAACCGGTTTGCTGCAATTTTGCTTTTCGATTGCTATTCCAGAACTTTTCATATTCTCTGTACATTCGCTCTATAAAAGCATGAGCATTTGTGTTCCAGTATATTTCATAGGTGTTTGGAATAAACATTCCTATAACCGTTCGACTGTCAAAACCGAACTTGACAAGAAAATCATTATCGTTTAATGCACGCAATATTGATGCGGAATCAGGTTCAAGGTAGCGAGCCGTAATGGATGCGATTTTTTCGTTGCTGCGAACATTTCCCGAAAAAGTAACTCTTACCGCCGACTGGTTTCCTGAACGCAACATATTTATAAATGTTCTGTTATTCATTCGTTTTGTGATTTTGTAACGTCCGGGTTTTGCTTTGTTGAATTTCAAAAAATCAGCAGCCTGCTTAAATGTATTCATGTCAATAACAATATTTTGACTTTCCAGCATGTCAAAAACATCATTAATATCGGAACCTGTAGGAATATAAAAAAAATCGGCTGTTACCGCATTTATGTTCGGAGCATAAAAACATTTATAAAACCTGTATCCTGCAAAAACGGCTACACAAAGCAGCAAGCCAAGCGCGGGCAATATTAATTTTTTCCTTTTCATATTTAATTGTTTTGAATTGTAAATGTACATGAAATTTTCGAGATTACATACAGACAAATAAAAATTTCCTGCAAAATTTACAGGGGAAAACCGCAACTTATGGAAACAACTAATCAAAATTGTTTGAAACTCTGCCGGAAAATTTAATGTCAAACTTGTTGAAAGCGTGTTTTCCGCGCCTTTTTCAAAACTTGCTGTGATTATTAACGAGGTTGTCTTAAAACTCCGGTTTCGTCATTACGAAAGCGAAGCAGTGAAGCAGGAAGCAACCGAAGCGAAGCGGAGCTCAACGGAGTTCATCCAAATGTTGACTTTCAATGGCTTGCTTCGTCGCTACGCTCCTCGCAATGACGTTTTGCCTCGGGCTTCGCCTTCGCAAAGACGTGTAAAATACCATTTTGAGACAGCCCCTTCAAAAATGAATACCCGATATTATGCATAAATGCTGAAAGCCTTAAATTATTAGCGCAGAACAATGCCCTGCGCTAATGATAATGTCCGTTCAGGAGTTTAAGATAAAACATTTAACGACAACAAAATCAGAAAAATTATCCGCAGTGAAAATATTTATTCACAATTTCGATAATTTTATTTTCATTGTTTGATATTTCGGCGCGGAGATTTTCATCGTTATAACTTTTCAGTTTGTTTACAGCGGCGTCAATCACGGCTTGCGGAAAAACATTATGCTGTTTGTATATTTCGGCTTGCTGCTGCAAACGTTTTGCCGAATCGGCGCACGAAACAGGAAGCTGCTCAAGCGTTTGGGTGCGATATTTATTTGCATTGTCAAAAATATTAACATCCACGTAACGCTGTTGGGCATATTCAAGTCCATTGGGCATTTCCAAACCGTGCCGTGCGGCGACAATTAATCCTGCAAACAGCAGGTGAATGTCGGCGGAATTGTCGGAACAGCGAAATTCTACTGTTTGTTTCTGAGAAAAGTCTGTATTATCAAGGGGTTCATTCGGATTTGAATCCTGTATCATCGATGTTTTTCCTGTCCAGCCAAGCGGAACGCGTACCAAAACCGAACGATTACGGTCGCCCCAGCAGATATTTGTCGGCGCTTCCTGATTCGGAACAAGACGAAAATACGATGTGGGATTTGTGTTTCCAAACGCCGTTAGCGATGGAGCAAGATATAAATATCCTGAAATTGCCTTTTTTGCAATATCGGTAAGAGTTCCGTTGTTGCTCATGCAGTTTTTGCCGTCTTTTACAAGTTTTGTATGTACATGCATTCCGCTGCCGGCTTTTCCTGCGGTGATTTTTGGCGCAAACGAAACTGTTACTCCGTATTTGTTTCCGAGCGAGCGTAAAATCCATTTTGCAATTATAAGCTGGTTGGCGGCATCTTCGGCATCGCAGGGTAAAAACTCAAGTTCATTCTGTTCGTAAAGTTTTCCATCCATCGAAAAGTTTCCAACTTCGGCGTGTCCGTATTTTAACTGTCCGCCGCAGCATGCAACCAAAAGCATGGCTTCCGTTCGCAGCGCTCCCCATTTTACAAACGGGCTTGATTCGTGGTATCCGCGCTGATTGTCGGTTTTATACAGTCCCGAATCATCGCTTATGGCGTAATACTCCAATTCTCCCATTGCATGAAATGTATATCCTGTTCGTTCCTGCAAAACCTGTTGCGATTTACGCAAAATATTTTCGGGAGAAACTGCAAGCGGATTCCCATCTTTGTCGTAATAAGAACAAAGAACATCAAGAGCGGGAATTTCGGAAAACGGATTTACGAATGCCGTGCGATAACGCGGAATTACATACAAATCGCTTGCTCCTGCTCCAATAAAAGGAAACAGACTTGAACCGTCAACGCGCTCGCCTGCTGTAAGAATAGCATCCAAATGCTGTCTGTTGTCGATAACAAATGTTAAGGTTTTCAACCGTCCATCCGCTCCGACACAGCGAAAATTAAGTATTTTAATTTCATGCGCCTCAATAAATCTGATAAGGTCTGCCCTGGTAAACTGCGAAGCATCCTTATCTAAAAATGTTATTAACCGGTTTATATTCATTTTGTAAGATAATTTAATTAATCATGTGTTTTTATAATAAATCGGCTCAAAAATAATGAAATATTTTAATATGGATAAATAATACATAAAAAATTATTACTTTCATCGTTTTTGTTTGAGATTGAAAAATCGAAAAATATTCGGCATGTTTATAAATTTGTTTTTTTAATAACGATTTTGCACAGGCAATTATATTACAGATATTTTACTGTCGGGCTGATACTGTATTTATCCGTGAAAAATTACCTGTTACTGATTTTTAAGTCATTAAACAGCGAAACGGCAAATTGTAAGATTCTGTATTTTTACTCATTAGTTTTCGCTTGCAATCGACTATTGACAAGCGAATTGTATTATTGACAGAAACTGCGTATATGATTATAAACGTTTCAATACCGATTCGATTATTTTCGGATAATATTCATATTCTAAAGCATGAACTTTTCGGGCAAGCGATTCGGGCGTGTCGGTGTCGGAAATTTCACATTTTGCCTGAAAAATAATGTTACCATCATCATAATTTTCGTTTACGTAATGAATGGTAATTCCCGATTCTTTTTTACAGTCGGCAATTACCGCTTTATGAACATTATCTCCATACATTCCCTTGCCACCGTAATTTGGCAACAGGGCAGGATGAATATTGACTATTCTGTTATTATATAATCGTATCATGTTTTCAGGAACAAGCAACAAAAATCCGGCTAAAACAATCAGGTCAATTTTGTCGTATAACAGTTTGTCAATTATTTTATTGGACTTGTAAAAATCATCTTTTGAAAAAATAAAGGAAGAAACGCCTAAATTGCCTGCGCGCCTTAATACATAAGCATTTGGGACATTACACAACAATGTTTTTACCTTTCCGTTTTCACTGTTTTCAAAATATTTTATAATATTTTCGGCATTGCTTCCGGATCCGGAAGCAAAAACAGCAATATTCTTAATTTTTAACATATTTGTTTTCAATGTTTTGACTTTAAAAAGTTTCTATTTAAAAAATAATACTTATATTTGCGGGCTGAAATTGTAACAAAGCCTCCTATATATAGGAGCTTCTAAAATAGCGTGCAATTTTAATAAAAAATTTTGAAATAACACATATTATTATTAAACTAAATTATTAACTAAAACAAAAAGTTATGGCAGAAATTGTATCTAAGGTAACAGAAATTATCGTTGACAAATTAGGCGTTGACGAAAAGCAAGTAACACCTACAGCAAGTTTCACAAATGATCTTGGTGCAGATTCACTTGATACTGTTGAATTAATTATGGAATTTGAAAAAGAATTTGGGGTACAGATTCCGGATGAAGATGCAGAAAAAATCACAACAGTAGGAGATGCTATTGCATACATTGAAAGAAAAAAGGCTTAAATTTGCAGATTTCTTTATTTTAAAAAGTAAATTTTGAGTGACTATGGAATTAAAAAGAGTTGTAATAACAGGTATAGGAACAATAAATCCGCTGGGAAATAATGTCAACGATTTTTTTGACAACCTAATAAGTGGCGTAAGTGGCGCCGGTTTGATAACTTATTTTGATACAACCAATTTCAAAACAAAATTTGCTTGTGAAGTAAAAAATTACAATCCCGCCGACTATTTTGACCGCAAAGAGGTTCGCAAGCACGATTTATATTCGCAATTTGGAATGATTGCCGCCGATCAGGCAATTGAAGACGCGGGAATAAGCAAAGAATCGGCAGACCCTTTCAGAATTGGAGTTGTTTGGGCGTCAGGTATCGGAGGTATTCGTACTTTCTTTGATGAAGTAAAGGGCTTTATTGAGGGCGGAGGAATCCCTCGTTTTAGCCCTTTTTTTGTTCCCAAAATGATTGCTGATATTTGCGCAGGCTACATTTCCATAAAACACGGATTTTGCGGTCCGAATTATGCAACAGTTTCGGCATGCGCTTCATCAACACATGCGCTTATAGAAGCAATGAACCATATTCGTCGCGGAAGAGCCATTATTATGGTTGCAGGCGGTTCCGAATCAGCCATAAATGAAGCGGGAGTCGGAGGATTTAATTCAATGCAGGCTTTGTCGATAAATAATGACAATTACCGTACGGCATCGCGCCCTTTCGATAAAAATCGAGATGGCTTTGTAATAGGCGAAGGAGCGGCAGGGCTTATTCTCGAAGAATATGAACATGCAAAAGCGCGCGGCGCTAAAATATACGCCGAAGTTATGGGCGGCGGAATGTCAGCCGATGCATATCATCTTACAGCGCCGCATCCCGAAGGGCTTGGAGCAGCAAGCGTTATGCAAACAGCGCTTGATGATTCGAATCTTAAAACCGCTGATATCGATTATATTAATGTTCACGGAACATCAACGCCGCTTGGCGATATTGCCGAATTGAAAGCAATACAGAAAGTATTTGGCGAACATGTTTCAAAAATTAATATAAGTTCGACAAAATCAATGACAGGACATTTACTTGGCGCGGCAGGAGCCCTTGAAGCTTTAGCCTGTATCTGCGCAATAAAAAATCAAATAATACCGCCGACAATCAATTTTGAAACTCCGGATGAAGAAATAGATTACGAACAACTAAATCTTACGCTTAACAAAGCCCAATCATGCAAAGTTAATACAACTTTGAGCAATACATTCGGATTTGGCGGGCATAATGCGGCAATAATACTTAAGAAATTGGATTAACCATTGATATCGTTTGTTAAATCAATAATAATCAACTATTCTGACGATAAGCAATTATACAAAAGCTTAAAAAAGATTTTAGGAAAATATCCTAACGATATTAATTTGTATAAAATGGCGCTGACGCTGAGGTCAAACATAGTTTACGATAAAAACAACAAGTCAGGAACAAACGAACGTCTGGAATATCTTGGCGATGCTATTGTAGGCAGCATTGTTGCCGAATATCTTTTTACACAATTTCCCAACAAACAGGAAGGCTTTCTTACAAAAATGCGAGCAAAAATAGTGAGCCGAAAAAACTTAAACTCACTGTCTCAACAAAGCGGACTTATGAAATTGCTGACGCAACATCAAACCCATAACAAACAGGCAAAAGGCGCCGCAGGAAATATTTTTGAAGCTGTACACGGAGCCATGCTGCTAGATTTTGGTTATGAAAGCACAAAAAAAATATTTATAAAACAATTTCTTAAATTCGTTGATATAAATAAATTAATTGAAGAAGAAGTTGATTACAAAAGCAAAATACTTGAATGGGGACAAAAAAATAAAACGAAACTGGTATTTGAATGTTATGAAGAGTCAAACATTCCGAGCGCAAATCGTTTTAGAGCAATATTGTTTGATGGCAACGTAATACTCGGCGAAGGTTACGGAGCATCCAAAAAAGAAGCAGAACAGGCAGCATCGAAACAGGTAATATTCAGCGGTAAAATAGATATAAACATTATTGTCATTTAGCGTTAATTTATAAAGAAATTTTCACCGTAAAATATCACCGATATTTCTGTTCGTTACATTCTGTGCTAATGCTTAAAAACACGGCATTAAGCCGGAGTAAAAACCGAATGTAAAATGATTTATATTAATTAACATGAAATTTTACATTAATTTTGCAATATGATAACATTAAATTATCCTGAAATACCGGCGGAAAAAAAACTTGTTGCAGCAACAGGTTTCTTCGATGGCGTTCATGCAGGACACCAAGCCATTTTGTGCAATATTGTAGACGAAGCAAAACGGCAAAATAAAAAATCATGCGTTGTAACTTTCTGGCCTCATCCGCGAGTAGTGTTGAGCAAAGATGCAGAAACGTTAAGGCTGCTTACAACCATTGACGAAAAAACAGAAATAATATCCAAACTCGGAATCAATTACTTTTATCTTATTCCTTTCACACAGAAATTTTCACAACTGTCGGCAAAGCAATTTTTCCACAATATTTTGATAGACAAAATCAATATATCCCAACTTTACATAGGATATAATCATCATTTCGGGCATAATGCCCGCGCCGGTTTTGACGAAATAAAAAAAACAGGCATGAAATTCAATGTCGATGTTTTTAAAACAGATGAAATCAGTTGCGGAAGACACAAAATAAGTTCTACAATCATACGCAAACTGCTTGAAACAGGCGATATTGAAAAAGCAAACTCCATGCTTGGTTACGATTACTGTTTGCAGGGAATTGTTGTACACGGCAACCGGATAGGACGAACATTAGGATTTCCAACAGCAAACATTCAACCCAACGCATATAAAATGATTCCTCAAAACGGAGTTTATGCCGTAAAAGTGAAAATAAAAAATATTGAATATAATGGAATGTTAAACATAGGTTTGCGACCTACCCTTAACAACACGGAAAAATCAATTATCGAAGTTAATATTTTCGATTTCGATGAAGATATTTACGATATTACCATAAGCGTAAAAATTCTGAAAAGAATAAGAAACGAACAGTTTTTTGCATCACTCGACTTGTTGAAAAATCAGTTAAAGCAAGATGAATTGACTATTCGCAAAATATTAATTGACAATGGATAATGATTTGCTTTATTAAATGCTTCAAAACCGTTCAGACTTGCATCATTCCTGCTCAGGTTTGCGCCAAATCCACACATATTTTCGCCAAATACGAGCGGCAAGGTTATGGCGGTTTCCAAACTGCCTGTGTTTGATGCTGCTGTCATAATTTTAGCGATTATCATATTCATTTTTTGTCGAACTGCCGACTCAATACTGTTGAACATATCTATACCTGTTATAAATCAAACTGTTCTCTGTATATTTTTATAATTTTTTCGTTTAAATATTTATAGTAATTACTGATACTGTTTTCGTTCCATGAGGATGTATTCCATTCGCTGATTTTTTTATATGTTTCTTCAAATATTGTTTTTTCGATGGGTTTTATTTTCTGAATTATTCCGTTTCCGTTTTTGTTGTACAGCAATGAAAAGTTCATGTATTTTTTGCCGTTTCCACGTTCTATGTGAAATACTTTGTGTTTGAGGGCTACAACTTTATCGCATAATGGCGAATTGTTGCTACCGGCTGATTTTGTCATTATTTCGGGCAGATGACTGCCGCCTTTTACCCATAGAGGCACGGCGATTGAGCAGGGAGGAAATCCGAGCAGTGTCCACATTGCTGTATGTTCGGGCGGTTCGTTTTGTTTTACGCCCTGAAAAACGACAGATGCCGAAGAACTGTTGCGCGGGATATAATCCTGGTCGATTGCGTATTCGGGCATTACTGTTTGCAGGTCGCACTTTAAAAGCGAATGGCAGTATGAACGTGAAACTGACGACAGCAGCCATTCGGACGTAAATGTTCCGTTTTGATGATTTTCAAAAAGATATTTTGCAGTTTCATATCTTATGTAGCCCATTCCTTCGTTTTCACGTCCCGAATATGAGTAGTTTGTTCTTATTATGTAATTGTTCGGAGCGGTTTCGGGGCAGTTGGCATCGTATTTTTTGTATGTAAAATTGTTGGCTTCATAATATGCGGCGCCGCCGCTGGCGTCTATTACTCCGAAATTTGCTTCGATTCCTGCGGGTTTTGTCAGAGTATCAAGAAAATGTTCAAAGTCGCCGGTTGTGGCGCAACATTCGAGAGCCATTCGCATGATTATTCCTTCACGGTCTTTTATTTCCGTTTTATCGTCCAAATCTTTTATATTGTACGATGCCGTATTCATAATGCAAAATCCTGCAGAATTTGTTCCCGCCCATATCTGTTCGCTGTTGATGTCGTTGCTGTCGGTCAGTCCGATATACGAATATTTTGTGCCCTGTGCATAAACTATTCTGTTGTTTTCCGTTCCCGTATCGCGGTGTTTCCACATTAGCGGACGACCGTCGGGCGTGGCTTTGCCTGTAATTATTGCAGATGTGCACGCTGTTGATTTTTGAACATAAACAGCCGTTATAATCAATATTGCCGCCAGAATGTTTTTCATGTTCTGTTTGTTATTTTATTCCTTTGAATAGTCTGCTCCAGCGTATATTTTTCGGGAATGATTTTTCGGGGTCTGATGAAAACCATATAAACATGGGTTTTCCTACCACATGGTCTTCGGGAACGTATCCCCAGTAGCGCGAATCAAGAGAATTATGCCTGTTATCGCCCATCATCCAGTAATAGTTCATTTTAAATGTATAACGGTCTGTTTTTTCTCCATTGATAAAGATTTTTCCGTCTGTTACCGCCAAATCGTTGTTTTCGTAAACATCTATTATCCGTTTATAAAGCGGAAGGTTATCAACCGTAAGTTCAATTGTTGTTCCTTTTTTGGGAATCCATACCGGTCCGTAATTGTCAATATCCCAGTTATACTGTTTGTCGAAAGGGAATAACATGCTTGCCGATGGGTCGGGGATATTTTTTATGCGTTCGATGGCTGTTACATTGGGCATTTTTTTTATTTTCTCAAAATTTTCGTTGGTAAGCGTAATTCCGCCGTATGCATTCCGGCGGTCGTTTATCGAAATATCCATGTCGTTCCATTTCTGATTGGGTATTGGCCGTCCGTCTGTCTGTATTTTGTATTTATACTGTTTTTGAACAATATCCTTTTGTTTTTCGCCGTTTACGTAAACATCGCCGTCAATTATTTTCACAGTGTCGCCGGGTATTGCAATACAGCGTTTTACGTAATGGTCTTTTTTATCGACAGGGCGCACGGTATAGTCGCTTTTTTTGAGGATATAGTTTTTACCCATTGTTCGCCGCCAGTCGTAAAAATCCATTGCGGGATTACTGATTAAAACCGTGTCGCCGTGGGGGAAATTGAAAACTACAATGTCGTCGCGTTTTATGCTTCGCAAACCTGCAAGGCGTTTGTAATCAAGTTTTATCCATTCCAGATACGACTTTGTGATTTGCGTAAGCGGCAATACGTTATGTACCAGCGGAAACGAAAGCGGAGTATTCGGTATTCTTGGTCCGTAGGTTATTTTATCAACAAACAGATAGTCGCCTATCAGCAGTGATTTTTCCATCGAGCCGGTTGGGATTGTATATGCTTCTACAAAAAACATTCGTATAAAACTTACTGCTATAACTGCAAATATTATTGCATCTGCCCAGCCTCGCAAACCTTTTGCTTCGCCGTTTTTATCTTTCCAGAATGTCCATTTTACTTTTTTGCTGATATAAATATCGTAAATCACGGCTAATCCTAAAAACCATAAAGGGCTGCGAAGCCATATCACAAAAAGAATGTACAGAAACGATGCTGTTCCGAATTTTACCCATTTGTTTTTTAAAATGCAAAAAAAATTTTTCATCTTTTAATCTGTTATTTAATAGTGTATTTTATCAATTTGACGTAAAGGTATAAAATTAATTTAAATATTGCATTATTTTGCAGTGTTTATGCTTTCTATTGCTACAAGTCTGTCCCATCTGTCGTGTATTCCTCTGTAATAAACGTTGACTGTATATTCGTTTTCGGTTTGAGCAAAACTTTCGTCGAAAAAGTCGGATAAAAAATTCATTTTACTGTCAACAGCAACGTATTTATAATTGTAATAACCCTGTTTGAGCAGCAATGCTACTTCGTACGACTGCCGGCTTTCGCTGTATTCCATGCGGCATTCCGGCTTCAACCCCCAGTCGCTCAAAGCTCCGTAAACATAAATTGTAATATTAGCACGGGGATTTGGGTCTTCTATGGTAAAATACACGTTTACATAATCAGCTTCCAGATTTTTATCGGTGCTTTTTTTAACCATGCGGTCGGCTTCGATGTAATATTTACCGTTTATGTCGCGTTTATACTGATATCTTTCCTTGTCGGTTTGCCTGTCGATGTTGAGCAAAACATGATATTCCATATTTTGACTTATTATTCTGTTTACTCCTTCGGCGTTGTAGGCAAGGCTTCGCGTATCAAACATACGATATTCGTTTTCGCCTTTGAAAATGTTTTTTGTTGCATTTGAATAATCTATAACCGAATTGCTTTGAAACGATATTTCCGGCAATGCCTGCGCCGGCATGCGCTGCGAATTTTGTTCCACGCGCAGTTTAAGTTCGTTATATGGATTTTGCAGCGGCAAACTTCCGCGATTCACCGAAAATTCCAGCTGCTGTTTTCCATCTGTTCCGTAGTTTACAATATGGCGATATTTCAACGACAGGGCAACTTTGTCTTCATAAATCCTGAATCCTTTTTGAAATACCTGACTGTTATCATACCTATCGTAAACTTTGAGCAAATAATTGCCCGATGTAACAATCCGTACATCGCTGTTGGGAATAGTGAGAATATAATTTTTATAATATACTGTTGTATTTATCGAAGAATTGAAGCCGAATATATTGTTTTCCTCAAATCCCGTCATATAGTCGCCCACAAACAAATTATCTTCTTCCCAGTCGGCGCTGCAATGTTTGATAACATAATAAAAACTGCGCGTATTTTCCGACAGGTCGTCAAACATAAAGGTAATGGTTTCGTTGCTGTTCAGTTCAACATAAGGCTCCGACATTTCGTTTCCTGTTTTGTAAGCCATTACGGTGCGAATATTTTTGTCGAAGCAAAAATCCTTGAATCCGAATTTTCTGTTCAGTTCTGTTTCGTTTTGAGCCGTCACATTCATCGAAAACAATGCTAACGTTATTATTGATATTATTTTTTTAGATGCCATGCAAAAAATTTTCGGCTAAATTAATGCATTTTTTTAACATGATTGCCTGATTTCATACATTTATCGTGAAATTTCATGAAATTCCTGTGCGGTACTGGAAAAATTTAGCAGCGCCTCAAACGGTCATAATTATTTGAGACCTTTGTAAAAGGTTCAAGTAATTCGGTTTGCTGAAAAATCTTTCAGGCTTTATATAACTGTAAATTATTATTGACCTTATATAGAATACAGTAGAAAATTTCAATCACATTAAAATTAAATTGTTGATTTTTAATATTGTAAATCACAATTATTTATAAATTTTTATTAGACTTTATATAATATAATCAGAATATTAGCATGTGCTGATATGAAAAATAAAAAACGACTGCCTGAAAAATCGGACAGTCGTTTGGTTTTTTATGTGTTTGATGTTTAATATCCGGGATTTTGCTGGTCTTTGATAGCAGGATTTGCGTTGATTTCTCCCAAACTTATAGGCAGAATTGTTTTGTAGAATGTTCTGTCGATAGTTACCGGACGTGTTGGAATCACAACATCGCCGCTTTCTATGGAAGCATCATCAAATGTTATACTTTTATTAAGACGTATCATGTCAAAGTAACGCTGCCCTTCGGCGAACAGTTCTTTACCTTTTTCATTTAAAATCATGTCTAAAGTAATATTATTTTCATCGGCAGGAGTCAAATTCGGCGCGCGTTTGCGAATTTCCTGCAAATATCCTGCTGCCTTTTCCTTATCGGGTGATGGTTTTGAAAATGCAGCTTCGGCAGCAATCAAATAAATTTCCGATAAACGAATAACTTTTATATTTACTGCTGATGCCGTTGCTTTGCCATCGCCTACAAACGTAGCGCCCGCTCCTGTACTTGTTTTATTTACAGCTCCGCTGTATTTATAACAAGCGCCTAATCTGCTTGATGATTTTTCATCATAATCCATAACGCCCCAGCGAACATCATCGGGATCTTCGCCAAGCAAATTGTCAAGGAACGGTTTACTTGCAATAAACCAGCCTGATGCGGCAGAACCGCCGTGATTTTTCCTGCGTAAATAATAACCTAAGGAACTCGTACCCAAATCGGCTTCGTTGGGATATATACCAAGTTCAAAGATAGATTCCGAGCCAAATTGTTTTGTCCATGAACCAACCCATTCCGAATTGCTGTACAGTTTGTCCTTATACAGCGATGAATTTATTATTTCTTCGGCAGCAGCAAGAGCTGCATCGTAGTTTTGCATTTGCAGATATACTTTTGCCTGAACAGCAAGATTTGTATAATAACTTATAAAACCTTCTCTTTTAGTTTTAGACAGGAACTCTGCATCTTCAGTCAAATCTTTTAATATTTGAACATAAACATCTTCAACCGATGCTCTTGTTGGTTGTGCTGTATATCCAAGAGGATCAAGAGTCAGCGGTACTCCATAGGAGGTTTTGTCCATATCGTACGGTTTTCCGTATAAACGAATCAAATCGTAATAAAACATTGCACGTGCAGTACGCACTTCCGCTTTATATTGAAGTAAAAGATTATCGGTATTACCGGCGGCAATGAGTTTATCTATATCATTAAGCAACATATTTGCCTGTAATATACAAAAATAAATTTGCAACCAGTATCCTGAATAAGAATTTGTAGATGCAGAATGATTGAATGTATATAAGGCATCCAGTCCGCGTCCCTGACTTGGTACTGTCAGAAAGCCGCCTTTTGCTTCTCCGTACATTATAAAGTTTCTGCCGTAATAATCGGATGATGTCATTGCCCGCATTATACCTGTAAGCATAACTCTTGCCTCATCTGTTGTGAATATGGACTGTCCCGTATTACTTATGTCTAACTGATTACTCGGTTTTACATCTAAAAAATCATTGCATGATGTTAGAGTAAACACACAAAGTGTTACATATAATAATATCTTTTTCATTGTAGTATATTTTTTTATTATTTATCATATTTAATTTATTAAAAACTTAATTCAATACCGAAAGTATAAGTTTTGCCCATAGGCATTTCCCATCCTTTGGTATAATAAGGGCTACCTTCGGGATCATAAATTTTATAGGCTGAAAAGGTTAATAAATTTGAACCTACAAAATAAACTCTTGTATTTGCAAGCCCTAATTTACTTATCAGATTTTTAGGAAAATTATAGCTTAATGTTATGTTTTTCAGTCTTACAAAACTTCCGGGATGTTTATGACGGGAACTTATCTGCATTGCATCCATCAAATCATCATCATCAAGCATTGGATACTTGCCATATTCGTTAAAATATGTCCAGCGTCCCTCATAAGTATCTTTTGCCCTTGTACGTTCCCAATAATAACCATCATCATTTACGTCTTTACTGAAACCGTCGTACATATATCCGCCGAATCTGTATATAAAATTAAGATTAAGAGAAATTCCTTTCCACGAAACGCCTGTATTAAATGCTCCCTGTACGGCAGGATGCATATCGGCAAGAATAACCTGATCGGCTTCCGTATATTTGTATGAAGCGTTTCTTCCATCACCTAATATATCAGTACCGTTATCGTTGTTTGTGTACCAAACGTTTTTACCGTTTGATTGATCAACTCCTGCCCATTCAAGTCCGTACAGCGCCAGTGTTGATTGTCCTTCGCGATATATAAACCTGCAACGTCCATCATTACCTGTGGGGTCAGACCAAACAACATCCTGTCCTTCATAAAGTTTTGTAACTTTAGATTTCATGAAAGAAGCATTTAAACTTGCATCCCATACCAAATCTTTTGTTTTGATAATATCTCCGCCTAATTCAATTTCCCAACCTTTATTGTTTATTTCGCCTACATTTCTTAATATACTCGAAAAGCCTGTAACCATTGAAACAGGAACAGACTGTAACAGGTCTTTTGTATCTCTGTTGTAATATTCAACAGTTCCACGCAGTCTGTTATCAAAAAATCCGAACTCAACAGCAGTATTCGTTACAAAATTACGTTCCCAAGATAATTCAGGATTTTCTATGTTTATAAGCGCCCCTCCTGGATCCTCATTATATTTGTACGTATATCCTATAAGAGAACGCCATCCATAATTACTTGACGGCAGTGTCCCATTTATCCCGTAAGACAGTCTGAAACGCAAATTGCTTACATAATCAACATTTTGCATAAAGTTTTCTCTTTTTATATTCCATGCTCCCGAAATCGACCAAAAATTGCCCCAGCGTTTATCGGGTGCAAGTTTTGATGAACCATCGCGACGAAATGATACGGATGCGAAATATTTACTGTCATAATTATATTCAGCACGCGAAAGGATTGAAGCCATCGTATTACCCCAGTAATATCCCGATGCCGATAACACTCCTGCGGTTTGTATTGTATGTAATTGGCTGTTTGGCATATTTTTGCCATTTCCGAGTAAATAGTCGGTTTTATTTTCTGTTGCTTCAAAACCTGCCAAAACATTTACATTATGTTTTTCAAGAAATGTTTTATTATAACTCAAAGTTGTTGACGATACCCAGTTATTTATATTCGTACTTATATCTGTTACAGATGCTTTATCGTTTACTCCATTCCAGTGATCTTTGCTATAGTACAAATGATCTGAAACATGTGTATGGTCGTAAGAGAAAATAGATTTTAGAACTAATTCGGGCAAAATATTTACCGTCATGGTTTCGTTAGCCGATATTTTTGTGGTTTTTGATGAATTTTCCCATTCGTTGTTATAATAAACCGGGTTATATGCATAACTTCCATACCTGTCGGTCCATGGTTTGCCTGTTTTATAGTCTGTAGGCCAGTAAAGAGGCCACAACAAATTTCGAGATTGAAGAAAATAATTTGCACCCGTATTTCTGGTATCGTTAAATCCGGTTTTATTGCTTTTTGCAAGACTTACATTTGTTGCAAATTCAATATATTTATTAACTTTTTGATTGAGATTTACACGTCCCGAAATACGGTCAAAACCATTGATAACACTGCGTCCCTGCTCCTTAGTATAAGAAAGAGATGAATAGTAAGTGGTACGGTCATTTCCTCCGCTCACCGCCAAATCGTAAGTTTGAAAAACGGCAGTTCTGAACAGAACATCATCCCAATCAAAATATTTTCCTTCTCTGTTTTCAATGCCATCGGTCATTCCTGTAATTTCCAGCGTATTTACAGTATTATCGGTAGTTACAAAAGAATACCCGTGTTTATTGAACCTGTTATTCAACTGGCCAATAGCGCGTGTATTTGCTTCTGCTTCGGTTCTTCCATCTTTTATATATCCATTCCAGAAAATTTCATATTCCATCTGTATTTGCTGTTCAGGACTTGCTACTTCCCAGTTATCGGTTGCAAAACTTGGCGTAATACCTATGGAAGCTTTGAAATCAATTTTTGGTTTTCCCGACTTACCTTTTTTGGTTGT
This sequence comes from Prevotellaceae bacterium, assembly GCA_031275825.1. Taxonomy (GTDB): domain Bacteria; phylum Bacteroidota; class Bacteroidia; order Bacteroidales; family UBA932; genus JAIRKV01. Next base: position 16,409 of record JAISOH010000184.1, read on the forward strand.
TATTATAATTACGCCATTTGCCGCACGCGAGCCATATAAAGCGGCAGAAGCCGCATCTTTCAATACTGTTATGGATTCAATATCCGCATTGTTTATTGAATTCATTGCGTTATTGGATGTATAAATATACGATCCCATTTGTCCTATATCTCCGGATATAACAGGAACGCCATCTATTACATACAAAGGATCATTGGATGCGTTCATCGAACCTATGCCTCTGATACGGATACTTGACGTAGAACCCGCCTGTCCCGAAGAAGATGTAATCTGCATGCCTGCGACTTTACCTATCAAGGCATTTTCGAGCGATACGGTCGGAGCGTCTTTGATTTCATCACTTTTTATTACTGCTGCCGAACCTGTATAAGTGCTTTTTTTTGCCGTGCCGTAAGCTACGACAAACGATTCTTCAAGCTGTGCAACATCAGATTCAAGTTCTACATTAATAATACTGCGGTTGTTTACAGCAATTTCCTGAGTCCTGTAACCAATAGAACTTATCGAAATTGTTGTGCTGCCTTCAGGCATGTTGATAGTGTAGTTGCCATTGTCGTCGGTAAATGTACCTGCGGTAGCATAACCTTTAACGGCAACCGATGCATACGATACAGGTTCGCCGGAGCTAAGGTCGGTTATTTTTCCTGTAACCTTTGTTTGCCCTAACATCACACCCATACTTAAAAGCGTTAAAAACGCAACTGAAAAGATTTTCTTCATAATTTTTGGCTTTACGTTAAATTAATTTAATTTAGCTTCTGTCTTATAATATATATTATGAGACAGAAAATTTTAAGCAAAGATAACAAAATTTTTTTAATAACAGGCATACGTAATATTTTTAAAGTTTGTAAAAAAAACCGCTTATTCTATTGATATGCCAGCATTTATTTTGTCCGATAATATATATTATTGGACAGAAAAAAATTGAGGGAAGTGTTAAAAAAGCAGTTATTAGTGGTTAATGAATTGCGAACTGCTTTGCTTGCGCTCGCAGTTCGCAATGACGGACAAAACCAATACGCAGCGCGTCATTACCGGTAGGGACAAAATATGTTTTGCCCGAACAGCGACGAAGCAAACCATAGATTAATAATGAAAATAAAACAATGGTCAATATCCGGATTAACTCCGTTGAGCTCCGCTACGCTTCGGTTGCTTCCTGCTTCGGGCAAAGCCCTCGCAGTTCGCAATGACGACAAAAAACAGACGCAGCGCGTCATTGCGTGTTTGCAGAAAAAAGATTATGCGCTGTCAGGGTTTAATTTGACTGTAAATTATTACAGGCAACTAATTATTAGCACATTATTAACACTTTTACCTTGCAAAGGGTTTCATTTTTTTAATCACTGCCCTATTTTTTACCGTTTTTCTTTATCTTTGTTCTCTGACAGTGGGGGCAATAAAGTTCTATCTTTATTTTCATTCAACAAAAATACAACTTTTTCACTCATTGTCAATTTTTTATACCGGCATACTTTTTAGATAGCCACCATAAATTAAAGTGAAATTAAAGCAGCGGTGTTTTTTTTGCTCAAAAGTTAACACGAAATTAAATCAAATCAAATTAAACTTTTTGTACGTTTTGTTTTGAATTGCACTGCGTTCAAAAAACCGCCTCAAACCCATACTACAATTAACTTTCAGCGTAATTTAATTTAAATACAAAAATGTACTATTTGATTTGATGCCTATACATGAAAACCCTAATAAATTTCAAATTGTTTTTTAATGTCTTTTATTCTTTTTATTTTTGCGCAATATTTTATGAAAATGTTAATAGTAACGCTGACAACAGACTGGAAAGATGGCGATTATAATATCGGTCGCCTGAAAGCGTGCATAGTATCAGGCTGCAATGATGTCTGTATTATTGACATTACTCACAACATTCAATCGTACAATACTTTACAGGCTGCATTTATATTAAAAAACACTTACAGGCATTTTCCTTCCGGAAGTATTCATGTGGTTGGAGTAAACAGTGAACCATCGCCTAAAAATCAAATTGCCATGATGAAAAACGATGAACATTTTTTTGTTGGAACAAACGATGGAATGTTAAGCCTTATATGCGACAAACAACCCGATTCGATTATAGAACTGCCTTACGGCGACAATTATCAGGGTTTTCGTTTTATGGAACTGTTAAGTAATTGCATAAAAGCCATTTCCATTGGTTTAAAACTCGAAGAATTTGGGAATACCTGCAAATTGCGGCAAGAATTTACAGGCAACGCCTCCTGTTACGAATCGCGCATAATAGGTCGCATAATATATATTGATGCTTTCGGCAATGCAATAACTAATGTTGATAAAAAAACTTTTGAAAAAACGGGGAAAAACAGGAAATTTAAAATTTCTATACAGAACAATCTGGTAGAAATCACAAAATTGTCGCAATATTACGATGATGTGCCTGAAAACAAAATTGCCGCCATGTTTAATTCTGTCGGACTGCTGGAACTTGCAATGAATAACGGAAATATTGCCAGAATATACAGCCTCGACACAAAATCAACAATAATAATAAACTTCACAGATTAAGATATTATTGTTTTAGCGGACAGTATCAGTCGTACCATCCGGTTTTATTTCAAATTCGTTTGCGTTTTTTTGAATCGTATCTGCCGGATTTTGCTCATTAGCCAGCCTTTGACGAATGCGTTCGCGGCGCTGGCGCAACGACTGTTTGGGACGAACTATTGAGTTCCACAATTCTTTCCATGTATTAAATCCGCCCTGATACGAAATTCGTCCTCCCTGCCGGCTTGCTTCCATATCGTCTGTGTATTCGTCGGTGGAATGGCTGAATGCTTTGAATTTCAAACTTCCCTGAGGATTCAGCTTTATTTCAACGTCAAAATTTCCTGCAATATCGCTTGTAGATGTACGCGGCGCGCTGCCAACATTTCCGGTGATTTCAACTCTGTCTTCAAACATTTTAATTGATGCATGAGCGTCAAATTCTGTTTCGGTTGAAGCGTTTCCCGTACGAATATCAACTCCAAGGTCAACAGGAACTTTAAGCGAGGCAAGCCATGCGCTTAACTGGTTTGATAAAATTTCCGAAATGTTTGATGTTATGTTTGCATTAGTTATAATGTTGCCCATTTGTTCTTCGGGAATAAAATTTCCGAATGCGAGTAAAAACGAGAACTGTTTCCACAGTTTTTCGTCGGTATTCAGCATCGATAGCGCGCGCGCTTTTGTATCAACATCTATATTTTGAATTTCTATAACAGGCTTTATCATAAAGTTGAAAATATTGCCGGTAAGCTGAATCCGGCATACAACAGGATATTTTGTATTACTGATGGTAGTATCGGCTAAAAGATTGCGCAGCGACAGGCGTAAAGTTCGCACATAATCGGCGGTAATATTGATTTTTGTTGCGTTCATATCGCCGTTGAAATTTATTTGACTTCCGCTGTTTATTGCAAATTCCTTTGTCATGAAATTCAACATTGGAAGCGTCCATTTGAAGTTTCCGCTTTCGATAATATAATTTCCATACAATTTAAATTTTTCTTCGCTCGGGTTTATACTCATTTGCAGCGCTCCCGAACCGATTCCTGTTATTGCATCTCCCGAATTTTCATCAAGTATTATTTGAATTTCCGCATTTCTGTTCATTGTAATTGCAAGCGATATGTCGAGGTCTGATTTTGTTGTAGATGTTTCTTTATTTTTCTTTATTTGAGTCATAAATTTTTCTTCATCGCTCAATTCGTTAACGGAATCACCGGTTTCAAAAGTCAGAAGAGTTTTTTCGGATATGTTTGCCGAATTAACGGGGATAACAATTTTTGTGTTTTTTTCGGGTCTGACATTGATATTAAAATTTAAATCTTCCAATTTTCCGTTCATGCGCACAAATCCCGAAATATATGCATTTCCGTAAAATTCATCGTTGTCGTTTCGGGTTGTATTCAATCCTGACAGTTTGTCGGCATTAACGTTTATGTCGAATACAAAATTTCTGAGATGTTCGTGATTTACGGAAGCATTAAGGCGACCTTTATTGTTTTGCATGTCGTACAGTGTTGCATTTTGGATTTTAATTGCATTTTCAACAAAATTTATTGGTGTTGAAATTAAATAATGCGTTTTTAAAAAATCGACTGTAAATCCCACGCTGTCAAGAGTTGCATTGCCGAGCAGATTTAATTTTCCTCCTTCGCCTTTCAAGTTTAAAGTTCCCGACAGGCTTCCTTCCAGTTTGTTCAATTCGCTGCTGATAAGGGCTTCGGCAATTTTAAGTTCAAACTTTTTGGCATCAAAAGTCAAATCGTAATAATCTTTATTTGGCGTGTACGAACCGCGTATATTAAGTTTTTCGTTTTTGTTTTTTATAATTTGCGATGAAAATTCCAAACTTTTTGTTTCTTCTTTCCATCGGCTTAATATCGAAATTTTTCCAAGCAGCCAGTTGTTTGCAAAAATATCGGTTGTATTTATGTCTGAAAAAAACATTGTATTTCCGCCGATATTGGCAATTTGCGCATTGCCGAAAATATTTCCTTCAAATTTATAACCTTCGGTTTCGAATATGGGATTGAAGTTTGCCATGTCAAATTTTGTCAATTCAAGGCGCATTGAAGTATTAGGTATGGTTGAATATATTCCGTTTATAAAAATTCTTTGCGAACCGCTGGATGCATCAAATTTTGATATTTCGAAAAAGTTCTTTTTTATTTTCATTTCGTCCAATGCAAAATCCCAAACCGTACTGTTGATTATTATTTGAGATGGTTTTATTTTGAAGCAGCAGTAAATATTTTCATTGCTGTCGTTTAATATTTGCGTTTGCAGATTTATGTTTCCTCTGTTTATGTTTTCGGTTTTGTTGTCATATTTTATTGTGGTCAATACTGCATTGTCATCGATATTTCCTGTTACAGACAAATTTTTAAAATCAAGTCCTTTGATGTTCATTTCTTCGCAGTCGGCATCAAACAGGAATTTGGAATTAATAATGCTTTTTAAGTTAATGTTTTTAATCATAATTCCGCCCAAACCTATAAAAGCTGATTTTAAGTCCAGATTTGCAGTATGTTTTTCTACTTTCAGATTTGCAACTGTGTTTTCGGCTATAAAAAGTTCAGGATATATAATTTGTACAATATTCTGTATTTTTTTTGCTGTAACATTAAGTTCGTAATTGCCGTTTTCGCTGTAATTTTCATTCTTGTGAACAGTTGGAATATATTTTGAAATTATATGTTTAACATCAGATACAAAACCTCCAAAACCGTCATTTCCCTTATATTCCGCATCAAAATATGATGATTCCAGCAATATGCTGTTGTCGTTTCCTGTTTGTTTTGCTTTTAGCAGTATTTCTTCCATATTGATAACTTCGTGAGAATTTCTGTATTTTGCATTTTGCAGTTTTAACGTTCCATTGAAATTGATGTTTTTCCCATGCAAATCGGCAACTATTTTTCCTGAAAACACGGATGTTGTATCATCTGTTTTTATTTTCAGTTTATACAAATCGGCGTAAGTTACATTTGTTGTAAAAACAAAGCGATAATCATCCTTTTCGGTTTTATTCATATTGATATTTCCAAAAAAGTCAAATTTCAAATCCTCGTCGTTGCATGCCACCTTTCCGTTGAAAGCATTGTTCGACAAGTTTCCGACAATGTCAATGTTATTATATTTGCGGTCATTAAAAAACAAATTTGATATTTTACTTTCGGCATACATTTTTAATTCGTCATTTACGGGTTTTGCTCCATGTATCTTCATGTTCATCGATACGTTTTTAATATTTTCAATGCTCAAAAGTTTTCCCAAATCAAAATTTGCCAGTATCAAATCTCCGTTAAATTTAAAATCGGTTTCGGCGGATGAAAAATCAAATTCCGTTTTGGTTTCTACTGTTCCGAGATTTGTATTTAACATGCCTTTTATCAAAAAATTATTATAATATCCCAACAGTTCGCCCGAATAGTTAATGTTTGTAACAGGCTCAAATTCTTCGCCTAACACATCTTCACCGGTTTGCGCAATCTGCTTGAATACACTATTTACATCTTTTATGTTTGTGGCTATGTTTATGTTATTGCATGTAAATACGGTTGAATCTATTTCGGGTAATCCTTTAAACGAAAAATTACCCGTCAGGCTTGTATATCCTGTTACGCTTTTTATATTAAAATTTTCGGTATGCATATCGGCAACTGTTCCGTTTACCTTGCCTTGCGGAAAAACCGTAATATCAACTTTTGCCAAATCGTGAGCAAAAAAGCCTATGGTTTTAAAAGCCAGATATCCGCCGGTAATATTGGCTTCCATACGAACTTTATTAAGATAATCGTCAATATCATCGCTGCCATTTGGAAAATTCATTGCATAATAATCAAATTTTAAATTTGTATAATCATCAATTATCGAAAGTTCAGGCAAATAAGCCCTGTGCGAACACACGTAAGATTTTTTTCCCGTTGAAATTTCCACAAGATGAAAACCCGATTTTTCGCGAAATCCCAGATGTGAAATATCGAAAAACACAGTATCCGAAACTATTTTTATATTGTTGGCGGTAAGATATATACTGTCAACTCTTAAATCGGAAAAGTTGATTTGTGAAGATATTGCTTCGTCCCTATCGTCCCGATTTTGCAGCGAAAACCTGAAATTGCTCAATTCCAGCCGTCCGGTCGACAGCGAATAAGCTTTGCTTTGCACAGTATCGCCAACTGTATCATTACTTGACAAACGCGCTAAAAATTTATCCAGATTAAGCGTGTCGTTGGTTGTAATTAAGTTAAACTGTCCATTGGTAAGTTTTATTGAACTTAGATTTATTTTTTTTCCCGAAAACCAAATACTTGCGAGCTTTGCTTCTACTTCGGCTATATTTGCAAGCGTGTCGCCTTCGGTATCTTCAACATAAAATTCATCTATTACCAGACTTGTAAAAAATTTGTAGTTTACCGATTTTATACTTACTTTCGTTTTTGTTATTTGCGATATTTCGTCCGTTATTCTTTGAACAATATATGTTTGAATCGGCGGAAGTTTAAGCATAAAATATGCTGTTAAAGGCAATAAAATCACCAGCAACAATAATATTTGCAATATTCCTTTTATAGTTTTTAACAACATTTTTATTAGATATATACTGCAAAAAAAACGAAAAAAATTGAAATATTCGATAATTTGAAGCATTTTTGCATAATTTTTAAAACTATGGCTATTATTCTTGGTATAGAATCATCGTGCGACGATACGTCGGCAGCAATAATAAAAGATGGAATTTTACTGTCTAATATTATTGCAAATCAATCGGTTCACGAGTTTTACGGAGGCGTAATTCCCGAACTTGCATCACGCGCCCATCAGCAAAACATTATTCCCGTTGTGTCGATGGCGATAAAAACTGCAAAAATTAAAAAAAATGAAATTTCGGCGATTGCATTTACTCGAGGTCCGGGACTTATGGGTTCGTTGCTTGTTGGAGTTTCGTTTGCAAAAGGATTTGCAAGGGCGCTTAATATTCCAATGATTGAGGTAAATCATTTGCAGGGTCATATTCTTGCTCATTTTTTGGATGAAAAAGATAAAAAAAATCCTCATCCCGAATTTCCTTTTTTATGTCTTCTTGTTTCGGGCGGGCATACTCAACTGGTTGTTGTAAAAGATTATATGAATTTTGAAATCATCGGTAAAACTATTGACGATGCTGCCGGCGAAGCCTTTGACAAATGCGCAAAAGTTATGGGATTGTCATATCCCGGAGGTCCTGTTATCGACAAACTTGCAAAAGAAGGAAATGCCGGCGCTTTTGCATTTGCGCATCCTGTTGTCGGCGGACTGGATTACAGTTTCAGCGGACTGAAAACATCGTTTCTGTATTTTCTACGCGACAGAATTGCCGAAAATCCTGATTTTATTGAAAAAAATAAAACCGATTTGTGCGCATCGCTGCAAAATGCAATTATACGAATTTTGTTGAAAAACCTTGTAAAAGCATCGGAACTGACAAAAATAAAAGAGATTGCAATATCGGGCGGCGTTTCGGCAAATTCGGGTTTGCGCAGCGCTGTTGCAGATGAAGGACAAATCAGAAACTGGAACGTATATCTTCCTCAACTTAAATTTACAACCGACAATGCCGCAATGATTGCCATAACGGGATATTTCAAATATTTGAACAGTAAAACCTGCGGATACGATACTGTTCCGGTAACAAGAATGTAATTTAAAAGTCAAAATCCCGATAGCAGAACGCATTTCGGGATTTTGGAGTTATGGAGAATTTGGGGGTTCTTTGTTAAATGATTTTTCCGAATAAATCAAAAAAATGTTTATAAAATCATTGAATTTTTAATTAATATGTAGTAGTTTCTCCGTTGTATGTAACGATTATTGAACTTGACGTAAACGATACATTTATTGATGAAAGCGGAAAATATGCAGATTCAAGAGTCATTGAGCCGCTTGTGAAAAAATTATAGTCTCCGCTACTAATTGCATTTTCATCGCTTATATCTTGCGAAAATGTTCCATACGAAACATGTTTTCCGGAAGCGCTTCCGCTGATTTTACATGAAGTCATTAGTCCATCGCTTGAATATGTATTATTAAATGTATAAGAAGCATTCAAATACACATCGTTATTTGTTTCGCCCCAGCCGAAGTTAGTTGTTTCAACATTGCGAGATGTTGCAGTAGCGGATGTTGAATTATTTGTTACTTCAAATGTTCCGAATAATTTAAGCACAGCGCTGTTTCCCTGTAGTGTTAATTTTGAACAGTCAATAGTTTTTACACTGTTATCAGCAAGAGGAGAACCGCTAAACATAACTGTTATACTGTCTCTAAAATATGATTCATTAATGTTGAATCCGGATTTCCAACCTATTGTGTCGCCCAAGTCATCTGTTATAACTTTAACCGTTAAAGGCAATTCTTCGCCTTTGGCTATTTTTGCCGATATTGCTTCTTCATAAGCAAAAAGTTCAACCAATCCGCTTCTCATTAAATCCGAGATGTTGAAAGCCAGTATGTATTGCGGCGTAAATTCTATAGGATCTACATCCTTGTTGCATGAAGTCATGCTTCCCAATGCAAAAACTGCTAAAAATGCAGTTGAAATAATTTTTTTCATTTTTTTCATTTTTTTATTTTTTTTAATTAAACAATATTTTATTTTTTTATATATTTATTTTGTTGATTAATATTGATATTATGTTAATGATTAACAATAATTGTCTGTTCCTTTATCTTTTCGCCGTTTGCGATTATGTTCAAATAATAAATTCCGTTGGGCAAGGTTGATGTATCTATTTTTATCTGATGCGCCGATGCCGGAAAATCCTTACTGTAAACAAGCTGCGTTGTGCTGTGGCTGTACAGCAATACTTTTACCGTTGTATTGTTTTTAGCCTGTGCGTTTTGTTCTCCTGTTATTGCGTTTGCTGCTATTCCGTTACTGTTTGT
>JAISOH010000027.1 GCA_031275825.1 Prevotellaceae bacterium
GGGGATAGACGATGGGGTAATCGGTTCTATCGAGGCAAAGCTGAACGCAACGGAAGAGGGGCGCGCATTTTTGGCTCTCGGCAAATGGATAGTAAATGAATTTTTGCCTGCAAACAGAATTTAAGACGTTTGGCTAAAGACTTTGAATATAAAGCAGATTCAGGCGTTGCCATGATACAACTCGCCTTTATCAAAATTATGCTCAATAAAATAATTGCTGCATGAAATTTAAACAACTTCTCAATTACAAACATTTAAATTAATTTAAAGTTATTGATTATTACTCATTTGTATTTAGTCTTATTGTAAATTATTATTAACTTTAATATAATATGCGGCAGACTGCCACTGCTGTAAAACAAAAAACATCCTGCAAAAAAATGTCAGGAGTTTCTGCTTTTTATCTGGATTACAAAATCAGTTTTATTTTACGGCTATCGTTTCGATTTCTACAAGCGCTCCAAGCGGCAATTTTGCAACTTCAAATGCTGCGCGAGCAGGATGTTTGTCTGTATAAAATTCGGCATAAACTTCGTTCATTGCTGCAAAATCATTAATATTATCAAGCAAAACCGTAGATTTTACTACATTGTCGATAGAATATCCTGCTGCCGCAAGTATTGCTTCGATATTTTTCAAACATTGTGCTGTTTGCTCTTTTATGCCGCCTTCAACAAATCCGGATGTTTCGGGATTAATCGGCAGTTGTCCCGAAATATAAAGCGTTCCGCCGGCTTCTATTGCCTGACTGTAAGGACCAACGGCTTTTGGCGCATTTGGTGTTGAAATTATTTTTTTCATAATCTTTTTATTTTATTTGTAAAGTATTATTTAGCATTTATATCAATTTAAAATTCAATAATTATCATAAAAACTTGAATGTTTTTCATACTTTAAGGCATCGCTAAGTATTCCTGATTTTGCGCGGATAGTAAATCCCCAATATTTACGCATGCCGAATGGCGACCATGAAAACGAAAATTCAAAACAGTGCAGGTCGCGAAATAAATTCAATGTTGTAGATGTTATTTGCCTTGCAATTAAATCATATCCGGATGAAAACGATATTTTCCAATTTTTGGTAAGACTTAAATCGCCGTTAACATCAAATGTGGGAGAATGTTTTTTTAGCGTTTTCAATGTTTTTGTTGTTGAATTGTAATTATATGATTTGGTAAACGAATAATTTAAACGAAAATTTAACGACCATGGAACATTAAAATCCGGATAATACGGAGTATAGTTATAATCGTCTTCATCGTGATTGTGCGTATTCTGCAAATTATTCTGGCTGTTTGAAGTATTTTGACTGTTCGGACTCTGAGATTGCGTTCCTCCTCCTGTTTTGTTGCCGCTTCCTCCGCTGATGCGATAATCGGTTGAAAAGGTAAATGATGTAAAATCGCCCAGTCCGAAATGGTCTTTCCAGTAAAATTTATTTATACGCCGTCCGCGTTCGTCAATATCATACGGAATCAATCTGAATCCGAAATTAAATCCTAATCCTTCAATAATGGTTGAGCGCCCGCTGAATGTTATGTCTGAAAGATTCATTGAGTCGGCAAGCAGGTTGTAGCCTGTAGAAATATTAAACGATTCCAGTATTTTTATTTTCTTTTCGGCATTTTCGGTTGTGTCGTTTTTTGTTTTTACTTTAATTTCCAAAGTATTGCCGAGCGAAAAATTGACATTTCCACTTGCCTTGCTTCTCGATGGATAACCTGTATTTGCAGGAGCTTCATAAATGTTATAATATTCTATTTTTCCGCTTGCATCTGTTTGCACTTTTCGCCAGCCGTTGGCGGCTATCATTTGATTTGGAGTATAACTTAACGAAATATTAGGAGTCATAACATGACGGATTGCTCTGATTTTGGAATTAGGCTTGAATTTGTCGAACAGTCCGTAAATTCTTGTATTAAACGAAATTGCTCCGGAATACTTATGCGATATTCCAAAGTCTCCGAATGATGAAGTTGTATCGGCAATTACCGCATTTGTTGATGAATCCCATTTTCGTTCCATACTTTGGAAATACCATGCCTGTCCGTAGCTGATGCTTGGACTTGCATTGATGTATTTCGCCAGAGTAAAAGATGGCAATGATATTGTAAAATTGTGATTCATTCCGTGTTTCATTGCATCCCAGAAAGCATCTTTAAACAAATCCTGTTCTTTTACGTTGGAAACATTGTTTGAAAAATTTGTATTGTATCCGAAACTTATGTTTTCATAAAATTTCTTTTTACCTGTACTTTTTTTATTTCTGAAAGGATAAACGGTTGACATTGAAAACGTAAAATTAGGAAAGCCTATGGAATAAGTACTGTCGCGCATGTTTTGGCTGTGATTGAAACTTGCGGTCATGCTAAACGGAGATCCTTCCCAGTTTTTTGAAAATGAGATACTCGAACTTGCGGTATTTTGAAGATAATCGTTATTTGTTGTCTGTTCGTTATATCTTTTGTGAGTTGATGATGAAAAATTTACATTTGCCTGAAAAGTTGTTGTAGGATTTGTTTGCGGCGCTTTCTGATGACTCCATGATATTGAATAACTTTTTGAAACGCTGTAATCGGGCGAACCTTTATCTCCGATTTTTATGGTTGCCGACTGAAAATTTAATGATCCCGAATATTTATATCTTTTCATATACCGTGATGCAATCTGATAACCCCACGAGCCTTTTGAATACCAGTCGCCTGTAAAAGTTACATCCATGTGGTCTTTAAGCAAAATAAAATAATATCCGAATTTCTGCAAATAGAATCCGCGCTCCGATTCTTCGCCGTAAGACGGAATCAGAATACCTGATGAAACATCTGTCATTAGAGGGAAAAAACCGAAAGGTAAAAATAACGGAAGCGGCACATCTTCGACAACCAGATACGAAAAGTCGAATATCATTTGTCCGTTTTTACCTCCTTTGCCTTCTTTATCCGGTTTTTTTGAAGGAATCATTTTTGACTTTCGCATTTTTATGTAAAAATGAGGATGTTCGGCATCGCAGGTTGTAACTTTCCCGCCTCTTGAATAAACCGTATTGTCGGGCATTTTTTTAATTGTATCGCCATGCAGATAAGCCTCTCCGTGTTGAGTTATCACGTGAACTATTTTTGCAATTTTTGTTTCAAAATTATAATACACTTCTTTAATTTCATATACATCGTTGCCGTCCTTAAAAACAGGATTGCCGACTACCTGACCCGAAGTATCCGCAAGTCCTTTTGCATAAATAATTTTTGTATTTGAATCAAATTCTATGTAATCGGCTTTTATTTGCTTGTCCTGATATGTAACTTCTGCATTTTTGTAAAGATATGTTTTTCCATTTGCAATATCGTAAACAATAGCGCTGTCTGCATTTTTAAGCACGGGGTCATCTATGAGCATTTTTTCACCGTTGTTTTCAATAACAACCGAATCGGCATACATTGATATTGAATCAATAACCATCGAAGATGTATCTTTTATTGTTATTGTATCCGAAACAGTTTGCGGCATGGAAGCCAAACCATGCAAACAGCTCGACAGCAGTATAAATGTTAATGATATATAACGTATTATTTTTGTCATCAAAAGTTATTATATTTGCATTGTATTTGTGATATTTTTCACAAAAAGCGTACAAAACTAATGATTTTAAATAAATAATTATAATATGGAAAATAAGTTTTTTACATATTTTGGAAATAACATGCTGTACTTCACATGTTCTTTAACGTTTTTTTGTATTTTCACTTTTCCTGCGAACGCTCAAAAATACATTAACCAACAGCAAATTAAAAAGATTGTAATAGACGCCGGACATGGCGGTAAAGACCCCGGCGCAATTGTAAAAAAAAGTAAAGAAAAAGATATAACGCTCGCCGTTGCGTTAAAACTGGGTGAGATGATAAGCAAAAATTTTCCGGATGTCGAAGTTATTTATACAAGAAAAAAAGATGTTTTTGTCGAATTGAACGAACGCGTAAATATTGCCAATCGCAATCATGCCGATTTGTTTATTTCAATTCATGTTGATGCAAATAAAAACACAAAGGCGCGAGGCACATCAACGTGGATAATGGGTTTGCACAAATCGCAGGCAAACCTTGAAGTTTCGCTGCGCGAAAATGCCGTAATTACAATGGAAGACGATTATTCGGCAAAATACGAAGGTTTCGACCCAAAATCTCCCGAATCAAATATTATGTTTATGCTAACGCAGGATTCGCAAATGAAGGAAAGTTACAAATTTGCCGAAATCGTTCAAAACGAAATGGTAGCGCAAGGTCCAATAACAGGAGACCGCAGCGTGCGTCAAGCCGGATTTTTGGTTTTGTGGAAATCGGCAATGCCGAGAATATTGATAGAATTAGGTTTTCTGACGAATCCTGACGAAGAACAGATTTTGATAAAAGATGAAAATCAAACAAAAATAGCGCAAAATATTTTCTCCTCATTTTGCAAGTATAAAAAACAGTATGAAGAAAACAACACATTGAAAACTTCTCAAACAGACAGTACAGAATATCCGAAAGTTGAAGAAAACGATAATTCCCCAAAAAGCGACAATGCCGGTTCAGTACATGGAAAAAACGAAGAAAAAACAAGCCCGAAAGATGATACTCCGTCAAATAAACCCGTTGTCGAAAAAACGCCGACAAGCCTGCAAAAAACATACAGCGTGCAAATAATGGCAATAACAAAAATGATTTCAACAACTGCAAAAGATTTTAAAGGATACAAAAACATAAAATATGTGAAAGTCGGTAAATATTACAAATATATAACAGGCAATTTCACCGATTTAAGCGAGGCAAAGCGATTTTGCCAGTCGTTGCAGAAAGATTTTAAAGGCGCATTTGTTGTCGCAGTCGAAGAAAATAATTTAACACCTGTAAGATAAATTCATTTACATACTTGTTTCTAATGGCTGCAAACAATATCTTCATACAGTTGGCGCATACGGTTTCGCAAATGCAAAACCGCATAATGTTTTCGCGAAAGCAGGGTGTTTAGGGGAATACCGGTAACTTTGGATATTTCTTTCATCGGGATGCCTTCCAGTTCGGTAAGTTCAAATATTTCACGTTGCGGCGAAGGCAATTCCGACAAGGCGTTTTCCAGTTCATCCCACACCAGCGAACGCAAATATTCTATTTCGGGAGATGCCGACAACTCACTGTTAAACATTATTTCCGAAATATCCATCAGCGCTTCATCGCCACTGTCGCTGTTTTGCCGGACGAGCATCGATTCTTCATGCTTTTTCCTGCCGTAATTGATAATGGTATTTCGCGCCACGCGATAAAGCCATGCGGCAACGTGTTCAATAGGATCAACAGCATTATTTACAGTTTTTATAAACTGATAAAAAACATCCTGTAAAATATCTTCGGCATCATCTCTGTCCGAAACTCTTTTCCGAATAAAAAATTTAAGCCTCTGCTGATATTTTTCTATCAGTTTTTCGATTTCGGCACGTTGCGGTTTAGCAGCATCAGTCGTGTTTTTCCGATTCATCTTGCGGAAAAAAATCGTGGTCGAAGCCATATTTCAAAAATTTATCTCTTAAAAAATCTTTGCGTTCTTCGCTCGACATTTTCATAAATTTATTGCGAAGATGATTGTGATTATGACAATGCCTGTATTTGTGCATTTTACAACGGTTGCCTATCATGCCGCCGAAAAGAACGCGGGAAAGAGCCAGCAAACCCAAAGATTGCCAGAAATTTACAGGTTTAAGATTGAAAATTGCAGGCATCAGCCAGTTCCACAGCAGCATCACGGCAACACTGAAAACGGCTGCAATCGTCAAGCCAAACAATGCGTGTATTAAAATATGCTTTTTCATATAATATCTGTTTAATTGTTATTTAATTTTATTTTGTATCTGTTTATATAGACAAATGAACATTAAAAATATTTTATAAATAGACATTAGACCTCTTGCGAAACTAACAAATCAATTCGAGATTACAAATAGCAGCAATGAGGTTGAACCTCAAACCGAATCGTTTACGCCGGTTACGGTAACGTTTGGACAGTATGCGGAACCGTTTGACAAAGCCGATGGCGTGTTCATTTGCAACTCTCGTGCGTGCGACAGCCCGGTTATCCAGCTTCTCTTCCTTTGATAGCGGATGAAATTTTGATATTCTGTACGGTAATTCCGAGTTTGGCTGCAAACTTTTTATGCCCAAATAGCCTCTATCTGTTTTGACGCCGGTTGTTTTGGCAAAATTTGTTTTCGATTCGCAGAACAGTTTAAAATCATGCTTTTTGCCGGCTGCAAATGCCGTGCAGATTATTCGCCTGTCCTTTTTGTCAACCAGCACCTGCGTTTTCATCGTGTGCCGTTTTTTCTTACCACTATACCGTTTCCGCTGTTTTTTTTGGGGCGTTCGCACGGGGTTTCGGTTGCCTCAACCAACACCGCTTCGTACTGTACATCGCTTTTAACTAACGCTTTCCTGCCGGGCAAATGAAAGCGCCCGTCCTTTATGAGCGTATTTTCAACCCAACTAACCGCACGGAACGGGTTGTTCTCCGATTTGATTTCATTGATATATGAAAATTGTGGAGACCTCAGGCAACAAGCATGACCAAGTCGTCGAAACCAAATTTATAACAGCGAAGGCGTTCTTTGATAATACGACATCATTTCGCTCAACCAATGGCGTGTTCTACGATAATACGGAAGGGGAATATTTCCCTGTTTTCACTCTTTTATTCAGCAGTCAGCTGCTTTCTTTTAGGCTTTTTGCCGGCATCCTGACCGTCACATACCTGGGATTGTGTCCCAAAATCCTGTGTCTTGCCACAAGGTTATCCCTGAGGGCAGGCGCAAAGGATGCTCACCGGTTATCTTTTTATCGTGAACAGAGCCGTCAAACGTGCGTGAAAGCCATAAAATCCGCTTTTGAGCCTTGCATAACAGGCTGTTTTTCACGTTATGCGTTTTTTTTACCACTATAACAGGATTTTTGCCTGTCTTCGTCCTGTGGTCGCCGAATCGGGCGTTCCGTGCCGTCAGGCAATATGTCATCATATTGTTTCAGAATATATTGCAGGCGGAAAAACCTTTCTTTCGGGCAGTTCGCCGAGCGTTTTTAACGTCTTGCGCAGAATATCCGACAACAAATGTATCCATTCGCTGCATTGAGGCTGAGTCATA
>JAISOH010000199.1 GCA_031275825.1 Prevotellaceae bacterium
GCGTTATTTTTATCTGTATTATGCTGATTGATTTGTGCAGGTCAAACATGTACGAGTGTTTTTTGCTGCCGCTCAATTCGCAGTATTCGGCATAAAGTTGTTGCCATGCTGCATGTAAGTCTCTGTCCAATTCTTATTTCCCCGCTTCGGCAAGTTTATTTTGCTGTTTGTTTTTATGACTTTTTAATTTAAAAATTACTGTCATTTTTATAATTTATTTATTTTTTCAATAATTTTTATTTTTATATAAACATCTTAATATAAATATTTTATACTCAACAGGGAATGTGAAATGTTATCATTTATTTTGCAGTTTGGTATAAAATTTGTAATATTGCAATTAAAATATAATTAGTAAAACAAAGTATAAAAATGAAACAGGTGAAATTTTTATTATTACCACTATTTGCACTGGTAATTTCGTTTGGAGTAAAAGCTCAAGACATTAATGCTGTTGTTGAACAGTTTAACAAAGGAAATGATGCATTCAAGGCAGAAAATTATCAAAAGGCTATTGCCGATTTGGAAGCAGCCTACACAGCTGCAATTGCAATAACCGATGAAGATGCAGCCGAAACTGTTGAAGGAATAAAAACAAACTGCAAAAACATGATTCCGTTTTCATATTCGGCTGTTGCAGGTTTGTTTGCAAGCGAAGGCAAATACGACGAATCAGTCGAATATTTTAACAAATCGCTTACGGCAGCCGAAAAATACGGGAATACAGAAATTACCCGAGAAAACGTAACAGATAAAATAAATGCTGTATATTCTGTGCAAGCCAACAATTATGCCAAAGACGGAGAATTTGCCAAAGCCGTTGAATCTATTGCCAAAACAGGCGATAACGATGCTATTGATAAAATAAACAAATATATAGCAGTAGCATATTTGAAAGAAGCACAAACTGCGCAAAAGGCAAAAGATTATAAAACTGCAGTTGAAAAATCAAAGCAGGCAACAGAATATAATTCCGAAAGTGAAAGCGCATATTTGATACTCGGCGTATGTTATTCGCAGCTTAAACAATATAAGAATGCTGTTGATGCGCTGGAAAAATGCATTGCATTGAAAGAATCGGCGCAGGCTTATTATTATTTGGCTGCCGCCTATCAGCAAAGCGGAAACAATGCAAAAGCCTGTCAAAACTATAAAAAAGTAAACGACCCGAAACTTAGCGCTAATGCACAGGCGCAAATGAAAGTCGTTTGTAAATAACTTCTATTATAACTTTTTTAATTAGAAATTCTATTCTTTGAAGGGGCTGTCTCAAAACTCCGGTTTCGTCATTGCGAGGGCGAAGCAGGAAACAATCCAAATGTTGATTATCAATGGATTGCTTCGGGCTTCGCCCTTGCAATGACGTGTAAAATACCATTTTGAGACAGCCTCTTTTTACTTTAAAAAGAATGCAAAAATTAGAACTTCTTGCTCCTGCCAAAAATTTTGAACTCGGAAAAACGGCAATCAACCACGGCGCCGATGCTGTTTACATTGGAGCAAATCGTTTTGGAGCAAGAGAATCAGCCGCAAATTCTATTGATGACATCGAAAAATTAGTAAAATACGCTCATCAATATTACGCAAAAGTTTATATAACCGAAAATACTGTTTTTTATGAAAACGAACTTGAACAGGCGCGGCAACTTGCAGTTGATGCCTACAACACCGGTTGCGACGCTTTGATAATTCAAGACATGGCTTTGCTTGAAATGGATTTGCCGCCCATTCCGCTTTTTGCATCCACACAGGCAAACAATCGAACATTAGAACATGTAAAATTTCTTGAAAATGTTGGTTTTGACAGAGTTATTTTAGCCCGCGAACTGTCGTTAAAGCAAATTGGAGAAATAGCAAAAAACACAAATATTGAACTGGAATTTTTTGTTCACGGATCACTTTGCGTAAGTTACAGCGGGCAATGTTATTTAAGTTGCGCTCTTACCGGACGCAGCGCAAATCGCGGTTGCTGCGCCCAGCTCTGCCGTTCTGCTTATGATTTGATTGACAAAAACGGAAAAATAATTGTAAAAAACAAACATTTGCTGTCATTGAAAGATTTGAATTTGTCCGCACATTTGGAAGATTTGATTAAGGCGGGAATTTCATCATTCAAAATCGAAGGGCGGCTTAAAGACGCAAGTTATGTGAAAAATACAGTAGCATATTACAGAAAACGTTTGGATGATTTTTTGAATGCAAATCCGGATTATGAAAAATCGTCATCAGGCTCGACTGCATTACTGTTTGAACCCGATGTGAATTTGTCGTTTTCTCGCGGTTTTACAAATTATTTTATCGATGGCAGACGTAAAAAAACAGCATCTTTGAATACGGCAAAATCTATTGGCGAAGAAATAGGAAAAATAAAATATACCGCACGTAATTATTTTGTTACGGATAATGGAAAATCGCTGCAAAACGGAGATGGCATCTGTTTTTTCGACAATCATGAAAAAATTTGCGGAACACGTATAAATACAGTTGTCAGAGAAAAAATTTTCCCTGCATCAATGGAAAATTTAAAAATCAAAACCAAAATATTCCGAAGTTATAATCAATCTTTTGAAAAATCGATGAAACAAAAAACAGCATTTCGGAAAATTAATGCAATAATAAAGTTTACAGACGATAAAGAAAAAATAACTTTACAGGCGACTGATGAAGATAAAAATTCGGTAACGTTTGAAATACCACAAACAGGAGATGTTGCTGAAAATACCGAATTAGCCGTAAACAACATAATCGAAAATCTTTCAAAAACAAACAGCATTTTTTGTTTCAGAGTAGAAATTTGCAGCAATCGGATACCATTTTATCAAACATCCGCAATAAACGAATGGAGACGCCGAATTGTTGAATTGCTGCTCGCCGAACGGGAAAAAAACCACTTCCAAAAAAAATCAAAAATAATTAAAAACAATATCCCGTTAAACAAAAACAGTCTTGATTACACTTCAAATATTGCAAATTCATTATCGGCTGAATTTTATAAACGACATGGAGTGAGTGAAATGCAAAATGCGTTTGAAATCGGAAATTCAACCGAAAACAAAATATTAATGTTCAACAAGTATTGCATCCGGCACGAATTGGGATTGTGCAAACATGGACATAATGAAGATTTGTTTTTACTCAATAACAGACAAATATTAAGAATTTCATTCGATTGCAAAAAATGCGAAATGAAAATTTGTATCAACTCAAATCTCAAAATAAAAAAATAACCGTATATGCATGTATATCAGTATTTTGTAAATAAATATTATTTTTTTACGCAGCTGCAGTATTTGCAAATATTTACAATTTAATACAATCTTTTCCATATAAATTTTGCAGGAAATTTTTATTTGCCTGCGTGTAATTGAATATTTCATGTATCTTTGCATAAATTAATATGTTTTACTTGTAAAAAATCTAAAATCTCATGGAACAGAAAAAAAATGAATTAAATATAGAACTCGATGAAAAAGTTGCACAGGGTATATATTCAAATCTGGCTGTAATTACGCATTCTTCGTCGGAATTTATTCTTGATTTTATCCGTATTATGCCCGGATTGCCGAAAGCTCAAGTCCAAAGCCGTATAATTCTTACGCCGGAACATGCAAAACGGCTGCTTATTGCTTTGCAGGACAATATTGCAAAATTTGAAGCCAAAAACGGACAAATAAAAATAGAACACAATGAACCGCCGATAATTCCAATGAAATTCAGCGGTGGAAACGTTCAGGCATAAACAATACTTCCAAATGATTAAATATTATATTTTCGGTTTATACCTGATATTATCATTGTCAGTTAATGATTTACCTGCACAAAATTTGAAAATAGTTGCAGGCGCTGTTGATACCGTATTCAATGAACGTCATTATTTTAAAGGAATTACTGATAATGATGCAAAAATATTTGTTGACGGAAAAGAATTTCCCGTTTACTGGACAGGCGCATTTGCAGCAGAAACTGAATTGAAAGAGGGAAATAACGAAATAAAAATTATTGCACAACGCGGATACGGACAAACCGTAGAGACTGTTAAAATATTTCGTAAATCACATAATATAATTACTGCTACCGAAGGTTTTGCAATAAAAAATATCGAAATATTTCCTTCGAAAGATATGATTGTTACAGCCGGAGATATGATAAAAATAAAAATAATGGCTACTCCCAACTGCAAAGTAACATGGCTTAACAATATAAAATTATATGAATTGCCGATTTCGGAAACTAATGGAATAGCAGGAATTTATCAATCATCATATAAAGTCAAAGACAATGATAAAAATTTCAAAAAACCACTATATGTAAAAATCAGTAATGGAAGAAAATCAATAAAAAAAGAAGTAAACGCCAAAATCGTTTTTATGGATGAAAACAGAGAACCTCTGATGCTGCGTACAAAAGGCGAGTTGCCTTATCTCAATTACGGTTTGGGAACAGACAGGCTTGGCGGGTCGAAAATAAGTCATATTGTTGAAGGAATTATACTGCAAGCCGCAGGAAAAGCAGGAAATTTATACAAAGTAAAATTGAGTAAGAATTATCAGGCATGGATTCCTGAAGAATGTGTTGAAACTGTAAATTCCGGCATGTTCAAACCTCAATCTCTTACAGGTTCATGGAGTGCGCGCGGCAACGAAAAATATGATGTTGTAAATATCTCACTCGAAGATAAACTTCCATTCAGAACATTTCATGAAATTAATCCGAATAGAATAATCGTAGATATTTTCGGCGCAACATCAAATACATCATGGATTACACAATATCCGGAAACATTGAAACAAATAAAAAACCTCACTTACGAACAGATTGAAGATGATATTTTTCGCATTATTATTGAACTTTCTCACAATCATTGGGGACACAAAATAGAATATCGTGGGAATAATCTGGAAATAAGCGTAAAACATCAACCAAAACTTGAATTGAACAGTTTGCATATTGCCATCGATGCAGGACACGGCGGTTCAAATATCGGAGCGCGAGGCACAACCGGTTCTATGGAAAAAGATATAAATCTCAAATTTGCAAAAATATTACAGGAAAAACTTGAAGCAAAAGGAATAAAAGTAAGCCTGACACGCGCTGGTGATTCTGATATGAGCATGTCGGAACGCATCTTGCTATTGCGTAAAATAAATCCCGACCTGCTTGTTTCAATTCACTGCAATGCAGGCGGATCGCCATTTACAGGACAAGGAACAAGCACATATTACAGGCACGTTGGTTTTCGTCCATTATCAACTGCAATTTTGAAACGTTTGCTCGAATTGAATGTAAATAATTTCGGAAACGTAGGCAGTTTTAATTTTGCGTTAAACAGCCCAACCGAATATCCTAATGTACTGGTAGAAACGTTATTTATAAGTTCTCCCGAAGATGAAGCAAAACTTCTCGATGACAGTTTCAAAAATGAAATGGCTGATAAAATAATTACAGGACTACAGGATTTTCTGGACATACAAAAACAACATTAAGAATCAGTTTAAATTTTAATGAAAATTTGGTAATGTAATAAATTATCAGAGCGGATTATTTTCACAGATTTCGCCTGTGTTAAAATCTTTCAATATACATTCCAATAACAAAGTATCAAAAAATCTTTATCCTGCCGTTTTCTACTGTGCCGGTTCACGCATTAATACTGAATTTTTGTCGTATTTTTCATTGATTACTGTTTTTTTGACTTAAAGGTATTGTTTGTTAATCTGAGTTTTGAATAAGAAAAAACAGGCGGCTGTCAAGTATTTTTCATATATTTGTATCTGAAAAATTACAAAAACAGACTGCCTAAACCGTTCCAAACTTATTTTTTTATAAATTTGCAGTTTGAAAAATATCATTATATATGAAAACAAAAACGATAAAAATTGCTTCTTTCGTATTTGTATTATTTGTAGCGGGATGCGCTTCGCAAAATAAGACAGTAACCGAAGAAACAAAAAAAGTATATATGCAAAATGTTTATACATCACTAATAAACGAAATGTCGAACGATGCCGAAGTTGCAATAGTTGAAGACAGTATAAAAGTGATTTTTACAACCGGCATTCTTTTTAAGGTAAACGAAACGGTTATTGTCAAAGAATTATATCCATGTTTCAAACGTTTTGCCAAAGTGCTAAACAAATACGAAAACACAAAGATTCTTATAACAGGACATACGGATAATACAGGCGATGAAAAAACAAATATTGAATTATCCCAAAAGCGAGCAGACAGCGCAAAAAAATTACTGAAAGAATTTAATGTCGGCGAATCTCGCATGTTTACCTTAGGTCATGGTTCTGCTATTCCTGCTTTCAACAATAATACCGCATCGGAAAGGTCTAAAAATCGTCGCGTAGAATTTATAATTTTATACAATTATAAGACAACTAAAAAATGATTTTTATGCTAATTGATTTGTTTATAAAATGAAATTTTGCATAATGGAAATCGACAGACAAATAATATCGTTTATAAAAAAACACCATGTACTTACACTTGCCACATTCGACGGTAGCCGTATATATTGCTCCAATGTATTCTACGCTTACGATGCGGAAAACAATGCTTTTATCTTTTATTCCGATGATAAAACAAAACATTCCAACGATATGAAAAAAAATGAAAACGCAGCGGCATCAATAGTTTTGGAAACAAAAATTGTTGGCAAAATACAAGGCTTGCAACTTAACGGAACAGCAAAGCAACCGACAAACGAAATGCAAAAACATTGTCATAAAATTTACCTGAAGCGTTTCCCTTATGCAGTTATATGCAAAGCCGATTTGTGGATGCTTGAAATCACTTTTGCAAAATACACAAATAACGTATTGGGATTTGGGAAAAAAATAATTTGGGAAAAATCGTAATAAATTGACAATGAAAAATGC
Organism: Prevotellaceae bacterium; assembly: GCA_031275825.1. GTDB lineage: Bacteria > Bacteroidota > Bacteroidia > Bacteroidales > UBA932 > JAIRKV01. The sequence goes on from JAISOH010000199.1 coordinate 6,885, forward strand.
AGTTATAATTGTTGCCGGAGGCATTGGTTTACGAATGGGCAATCTTACTCCCAAACAGTTTATGATAATAAAAAACAAGCCCGTTTTGATACATACTGTTGAAAAATTTATTAAATTTGACAATACTCTTGATATAATACTGACATTGCCCGAAAATCAAATACAAACATGGCGCAAACTTTGTGCCGAATATAATTTTGAACACAAACATACTGTTGTAACCGGTGGAATTACCCGATTTCATTCGGTTCAAAACGCTCTCAAAAAAATTTCGGATAACTGTAAAATTATTGCCGTACACGATGGCGTGCGTCCATTGGTGAAAATTAATACAATTAAAAAATGTTTTGACCTTGCAGCAGAAAAAGGCTGTGCAATTCCGGTGCTGCAAATAAGTGAATCGCTTCGAAGAATAAGCAAAGATGCAGGCGAAATTATTAACCGCGATGGAGTTTATATTGTACAAACGCCACAAGTATTCAGGCACGATATTATAATGAATTCATACAGACAGGCATACATTCCCGAATTTACAGATGACGCCTCGGTTGTTGAAAAATCGGGCTATTCTGTAAATTATACGGAAGGACACCGTGAAAACATAAAAATTACATTTCCGACAGATATTGATTTTGTTGAAAAATTTATATGAAATTACGAAATATTAATTCCTTTACGGATTTTTTTTGCTTTCGAAACTTTTTTATCCATCACATAAATTTGACGGTTTATTGCATGGTTTAATGAAACCCACGTTTCGGTTCTTGATACTCCGGGAATATTCTGAATTGTATTAACCAAAACGTCCATAAGGTGCGTATTATCGCGGCAATAAATCTTAATTAGCATGGCAAATACCCCTGTAACAAAATGGCATTCAACAACTTCTGGAATTTTTGTCAATTGTGCAACAACTGAATTGTACATGCTCAACTGTACCAGCGTAATACCGACAAAAGCACATAAATCATATCCGAGGGATTTAGGCTTAACAATAAGTTGAGAACCAACTATAATGCCGGCTTCTTCCATTTTTTTCACGCGTTGGTGGATTGCAGCTCCCGAAATACCACATTCTCTGGCTATTTCCAAAAAGGGAATTCTTGCATTTTTTACCAGGTAATAAAGAATTTTCTGGTCTATTGCATCAACTTGATACTTTGTTATCATTTTTTATAATTTTAATATTTATATAATATTGTTAAAAAAGCAAAATTACAACTTTTTTTATAAAACAAAAGTTTTTTTTTATTTTTTTTTAATTTATACTTGCAGATTATTTTTTTTTTATACTTTTGCAGTCCTGAATTATTGTAACAACAGTTTACAATTGCCCGGATGGCGGAATTGGTAGACGCGCTGGTCTCAAACACCAGTAGGTTCACCCCTGTGTCGGTTCGATCCCGACTCCGGGTACAGAAAATGTGATAAAATCCTTGCTAAAAACAAGGATTTTATTTATATGTACACAGCCGTACGAATAAAAATCAGCGGATAATAAAATAAATCTTTTGCAAAATGTTCAAATAATTTGATTTATTGGTTCATGTTGATTTTGAAACAGTTTTTTTGCTTTTCTGACTTTTTGTCAAGAAACTTTCTTTTTGACAGTATATTCTTACTTTTTTGCATTTGCTGCAATACATAATGTTTTGCTAATTCACTCAACATATCATAATATCTGTTAATAGTATTCCGATTTACAATATTGTGAAGAAATTTTCATCGTATTCCGAAAAAAAAACATAAATTTGGGCGAAATTGTATAATATAAATTATCTAAATAAAAATAAGACAATGAAATATACACAAAAAATTACATGTATAATATTGTTTTTACTTATAATTGCCTGTTCCGAAAACAAAAAAGGCGATACTTTCAAAAAAGTTGTACCGGTAAAAACCGTTGAAATAAAATCAACAACCGAAACGACATCACGCAATTATGTCGGAGTTGTTGAAGAAGAATCGGCTTCAGCCTTAAGTTTCAGCATATCCGGCAATGTTCATAATGTTTATGTTGCAGAAGGACAAAAGGTGAACAAAGGAATGTTGCTGGCACAAGTGTCAGCCGAAAATTTGCAAAGCACTTATGACGCCGCACAAGCTACGCTTAAACAGGCTGAAGATGCAATGGTGCGTATGCAAATGCTGTACGACAGCCAAAGCCTGCCCGAAATAAAATATATAGAAGCCAAAACCAAACTCGAGCAGGCAAAATCATCTGCGCGCATTGCCGAAAAAAACATTTCGGAAAGTAAACTTTATGCGCCTTTCGATGGCATTATCGGAAAACGCTTGATTGACATAGGCGAAAATGTTATTCCGGGAAAACCTGTATTTACTCTTCTGAAAATAAATTCGGTGAAAGTAAAATTTTCGGTTTCCGAAAACGAAATATCAAATATCGACAAGCAAGGCGAAGCAACAATTATCGTTACAGCGCTCGGTAATAAACAGTTCAAAGGCTTGGTAACCGAAAAAAACATAACCGCAAATAATGTAACGCATACTTACGATGCAAAAATAAAACTGGAAAACGGTTCGGGCGAATTAATTCCGGGAATGGTATGCCGCGTGATGTTGAAAAAAAATCACGATGACAAAATATTTGTATTGCCAAACAATTCCGTACTTGTTTCACATGATGGAAGCCATTTTGTGTGGCTTGTAAAAAACGGTTGCGCAACGGCAACAGCCGTACAGGTTGGCGAACTTACCGATTCGGGCGTGACGATTGAAAACGGTATTAATGCCGGCGACAGAGTAATTGTCGAAGGCTATCATAAGGTGAGCGAAGGAATGAAAGTAACCGAAATATAAATTTCACAAAATTTGATGCGTTTTTTTATTGTTATGAATAAAAACAGAGGTTGAAATGAAAAGAAATATAATAGGCTCTGCAATGAGGTATAATAAAATAATGTTGCTGATAACAGTTTTGCTTGTCGGATTGGGAGTTTTCGGCTTGATAAAAATGCCAAAACAGGAATTTCCGCCGTTTACTGTTCGACAGGGTTTAATAGCAGGAGTTTATCCGGGCGCAACATCAGCCGAAGTTGAAGAACAGTTGGCAAAACCGCTTGAAAAATTTTTGTTTACATATAAGGAAATAAAAAAAGACAAAACCTGTTCGATGTCGCAAAACGGAATGGTTTTTATAATGGTTGAACTCAACGACAATATAAACGACAAAGATGAGGTATGGTCGAAAATAAAACACGGACTGGCAAACATTAAACCGCAACTGCCATCCGGCGTTATTGCCGTAATTGCCAACGACGATTTTGGAGACACATCGGCTTTGCTTATAACGCTTGAATCAAATGACAAAACATATCGCGAACTCGAAACATACCTTGATAAACTCGAAGAAAAACTGCGCAGAATAGAATCGGTTTCAAACCTTCGCCGCTACGGATTGCAAAAAGAAAAAATAAATGTTTATCTTGACCGCGACAAAATGGCAATTTATGGGATAAAATATAATTTTTTAACTGCAAATCTGTTTACGCAAACCCTTAACACAACAGGCGGAACAATAACCTGCAACGGACAGGAATTTCCAATACATATTGCCGAAACGTTTTCTACCGAAAAACAGATTGCCGACCAGATAATATTCAGCGATCCAAACGGAAATACAATACGGTTGCGTGATATTGCCAATATTGTGCGCGAATATGAAACTCCCGACAGTTATATAACAAACAACGGAAAAACGGCAATAATTTTATCAATGGAAATGAATAAAGGCAACAATATTATCGCTTATGGCAAAGAAATAGACAAAACACTTGCCGAATTTCAAAGAGAACTGCCGGAAAGCGTTTCGGTAAAAAGAATTGCCGACCAGCCAAAAGTTGTTGCCGATTCCGTTTATTCGTTTGTACGCGACCTGTTCATCTCAATAATTGTTGTAATTCTTGTAATGATGATACTGTTTCCTTTTCGTTCAGCAGTTGTTGCGGCAACGTCCATACCAATAGGAATTTTTATTTCCATCGGAATAATGTTTGTTACGGGAATTCCGCTTAATACGGTTACTCTTGCCGCTTTGATTGCAGTATTGGGAATGATTGTTGATAATTCGATAATTGTTGTAGATGCATATCTTGAAAATCTTGATAATAAAATGTCGCGCTGGCATGCGGCAATATTAAGCGCAAAAAACTATTTCGGTTCCATATTGCTTGCTACGCTGTGTATTTGCACAATATTTTTCCCTTTGCTGTTTATAATGAAAGGTCTGTTTCTTGATTTTCTTCGCGATTTTCCATGGACATTAAGCATTTCGCTGATAACATCATTGATTGTTGCAATGATTTTTATCCCTTTTTTTGAATACCTCTTGATAAAAAAAGGATTAAAATCAAAACAAAAAAACAAAAAAAAGAAAACATTCAACGCTTTGAATTTCGTACAGCGAATATATGATAAAACATTAAACCTCACATTTAGATATCCTTATTTTACAATTTTCACAGGAATAAGCACAATAATCATATCCGTTGTGATGATGTCGAATTTCAGTATTCGCATGATGCCTGTTGCCGACCGCGACCAGTTTGCCGTTGAAATTTATCTTCCGCAAGGATCTTCATTGCAGGCAACCGGAAAAATTGCAGACAGCATGAGAAATATACTTTATGCAGACAAACGTATAAAATCAGTTACATCTTTTGCAGGAATGGCATCGCCGCGTTTTCAAGCCTCGTATGCTCCAAATTTACCCTCAAAACATTATGCTCAATTTATAGTAAATACGGAGTCAATACAGGCAACACGTGATATTCTTGACGATTATACAAATAAATATGCCGACTATTTCCCTAATGCATACGTAAAATTCAAGCAACTTGACTATCAAAATGTTTCAAATCCGGTAGAAGTACGTATTGCAGGAGATGAAATTCCTGTGCTAAAACAATATGCCGATACGCTTATACGTGAGTTGCAAAAAACAGAAGGACTGGTTTGGATTCATACAAATTATGAAGAAATGCTTCCTGTTATTGAAGTAAAACCCAAAGATGTAGAATCTGCAAGACTCGGAATAACCAAAGCCCTTGCCGCCGCAAATATAGCAATGAATTATGATGAAATATATGCAGGAACAGTGTGGGAAAACGATTATCATCTTGACATAGTATTGAAATCCGAAAAAAAAAATCCCCAAACGCTGGACAAAATCGGAGATGAATACATATCAACCGCAATTCCGGGAGTTTCTGTTCAATTACAACAAATTGCTGAAATAAAACCGTCGTGGTCGCAGGGTCAAATTGTAAGGCGCAACGGAGTACGGACAATCAGCGTTATTGCCGATATTGCAAGAGGATACAGTCAGTCGAAAACAATCGGAAAAATAAAGAAAATGATAGAAAACCGTATAAAACCGAAATTACCCGGCAATATTACAGTAAGTATGGGCGGAGTTGTTGAAAACGACCGGCAGGTTGTTCCTCCCATTATCAACAGTTTGTCGGTATCTGTGATTTTAATATTTTTCTTCCTGCTGTTTAATTTCAAAAAAATAAGCATTGCGGCAACTGCATTATTATCAATACTTTTATGTTTATCAGGTGTAGCAGCAGGATTGCTGATTTTCAATTTAGAGTTCGGATTAACCTGCGTGCTGGGAGTTATAAGCCTGATGGGAATAATTGTTCGCAATGCAATAATAATGTTTGAACATGCCGAAAATTTGAGAAAACGACATCACTTTTCTGCTCGCGATGCAGCGTACGATGCAGGAAAACGGCGTATGTTGCCTATATTTCTAACATCCGCTACAACAGCTGTCGGCGTCATTCCGATGATAATGAGCAACAGTTCGCTGTGGACGCCAATGGGCGCAATAATTTGTTTTGGTACTGTTGTTGCAATGATTCTTGTTGTAACAATTTTACCTGTTGTATATTGGAAAATATATGGAAATAATTAGTCGCTCCCTACGAATAAAAATTGGCAATGACATATGTATTTCCGTTATTTTTGTCCTGATACAAAAGAAAATAAACAGTCGGTTAGTCCATTCGTTGTAGCGTTTTTCGCTGTACCAAACGAAGGCAAAAGCATTATATTATATAAAGTCTAATAGAATAATAATTTACAATTAAATTATATAAAATCCAATAAATTTATACAATTGAAAAAAAGTTATACCCTTGCAAAAACAATAAAGTCTATGTCAAAAGAAAGACAAAGGTAAACGTGTTGGCAGAAGAGATAGCCTGCCAATTACGCAGGGATGAGAAGTTTTCACAGGGAGTCAGGCTGTATGCAGTCTATCAGATAACATTTGGGAAAAAAGCCAAAGAATTTCAAAGCGTGTATAATACAAGCCACAAATCCATATACAATTGGGTATCCCGTTTTAATTCTCATGGCGTTGAAGGATTGAAAGATAGTGTTGTTTGAAGATGAGACTTCTCTGTCAAATACATCCACCGTTTTATATGCATGGTCGGAAAAAGGGAAACAGCCCAAAGTAATTCAGAGTCA
>JAISOH010000055.1 GCA_031275825.1 Prevotellaceae bacterium
ATGACTATCCGTAGTTGCATCTAAATTGATTTTTGTAATTAACCGAAGCCACCATAAGCCTGTCGAAAAGTTGTTCGCCAAAGTATCTTCTGTTGAATTTGTAGCAGAACTTATTCAGATACGACTGTAAATATTCAGGTTTAATATCGTAGTAAATATCAAGTACAGACGCTTTGCATTACTGATCGCTATATGTATCCATGCAATACTTTTTCAATTTTTTTTGGGGAATCACTTCTGCTCGATGTGCTCTTACAACTTCTTTCAACCGATTACAGGATATTGAATCATCCGAATCAACACTCGAATCCGGGTTTATGTTTTTTCTATTTCCGGCATGATTGTGCCGGCCTTCAGGTCGTCTATGACTGCCATTTTCAAATGTCCCACTTGTCGAGTTTTACCTTTTTTTTGTACTTTTACCCTCTGGCAGAGTGCTTTCTGCCATAACGGGAACTTTCGTCTTCCGCTGACTGCCACGACCTCGTTTCAATGGTTTGTTTTTTTCCGATTTTTCTGTCTCGCCAGTAAAAAAACCGTCATCCAACTCTATTACTCCTTTTAGTTTGTACTGATCATCCCGATTCCCCACGACCGACCGCAATTTATACAACATTGCCCATATCGGCTCATAACGCTTGTGACCCGATTGTCGCTGCAGCTCCACTGCCGAAAAACTTTTTTTTGTGGATGTCAGCAAATGAATGGCTATAAACCAATACCGAAAAGGCAAATTGGAGGCGTGCATCACCGTATTGGCGCGCAAACTCTGACGGTATTTACATTTCTTACATTCGTAACACGACTTGTCGGACTTCCAATAATGCTCTCTGCTGCCACAATGAGGATATTACCCTCTCTCTGTCGCGATATTCCTTAAACTTCGCTCTACAACTCGACTCGTCCGGATACGCTGATATAAAATTTAATAAATTCAGATTTTTCTTTTGCTTGATGCAATTTTAGGCAATATGACGGATATTCATTTTAAATAAACAACCTCACATAAAGTATATGGCAAATTAAGAACATAATAAAATTCAACAAAAGACTTAAGCGCAAAATGAGGCTGTCTTAAAACTCCGGTTTCGTCATTGCGAACTGCGAGGACTGAAAGCCCGAAGCAGGAAGCAAACCAGAAATAATGAATAAAGACAATGACACATGGATTACTTCGGGTTTCACCCTCGCAATGACGTGTAAAATACCATTTAGAGACAGTCTCCACAAATAATTTTACTTGCGGTAAATAATACAATTAATAAATTTCATAAGGATTAATCGACAAGCATTTTGAAAATATTTTACAAAAAAACAAAAATATATTTGTGATTTTGAAAAAAGTTGTATCTTTGCACTTCCAAAATTTCAGGGTTTCTAATTTTTGAACCTGTAAGCCTCTTTAGCTCAGCTGGCCAGAGCACGTGATTTGTAATCTCGGGGTCGTTGGTTCGAATCCGACAAGAGGCTCAAATATTGAAAATTGAGAGCAAAATTTATTTTTAGGAAACAATTTTAATTTTCAAGGGAGAATACCAGAGTGGCCAAATGGGGCAGACTGTAAATCTGCTGGCGTACGCCTTCGGTGGTTCGAATCCATCTTCTCCCACATAAATTGCGGAAGTAGCTCAGTTGGTAGAGCATTAGCCTTCCAAGCTAAGGGTCGCGAGTTCGAACCTCGTCTTCCGCTCAAAATCAATAAGTTCCGAGTCTAATATCAGGATTGTCGGGGTTTATTGCCGTATATTAAAAGTCGCTGTCTTTGTTAGGATAAAAAAATTAATGTAAGAACGTGACATGCCAGCGTAGCTCAGAGGTAGAGCACTTCCTTGGTAAGGAAGGGGTCGCGAGTTCAATTCTCGCCGCCGGCTCTTCTCTAAAACAAAAGAAGTTTATACAGAACGAGAACATTAAACAAAAATTGTGAAGATAAAAAATTGTATTAATATATTTTTAACGTTAAAAAAATAAAAAATTATGGCAAAAGAAAAATTCGACAGATCGAAACCACATGTTAATGTTGGAACGATAGGTCACGTTGACCACGGTAAGACAACGCTTACTGCAGCTATTACAATGGTATTGGCAAAAAAAGGTCTTTCAGAAGTAAAAACGTTCGACCAGATTGACAATGCTCCGGAAGAAAAAGAACGTGGTATTACAATCAATACAGCTCACGTTGAATATCAAACCGCAGCCCGACACTATGCTCATGTTGACTGTCCGGGACACGCCGACTATGTGAAGAACATGGTAACAGGCGCAGCTCAAATGGATGGCGCCATTCTGGTTGTCGCAGCTACAGATGGCCCTATGCCCCAAACAAACGAACACGTACTTTTGGCGCGTCAGGTAAACGTTCCCAAAATTGTTGTATTTTTGAACAAATGCGACATGGTGGATGACCCTGAAATGTTAGAACTTGTAGAAATGGAAGTTCGCGACTTGTTGAACAAATATAATTATGACGGCGATAATGCTCCCGTTATTCGCGGGTCTGCATTAGGCGGATTGAACGGTGACCCTAAATGGGAAGAAAAAATTCTGGAACTTATGGATGCCGTTGATTCGTATATTCCAATTCCAGTTCGCGACAATGAAAAACCATTCCTCATGCCTGTTGAAGACGTATTCTCAATTACAGGACGCGGAACGGTTGCTACGGGCCGTATCGAAACGGGCATTATTAAAGTAGGCGATGAAATGGAAATTATAGGACTTGGCGAAAAACCAAGAAAAACAACCTGTACAGGCGTAGAAATGTTCCGTAAATTGCTTGATTCGGGCGAAGCAGGCGATAATGTAGGTTTATTGCTTCGCGGTATTGACAAGAAAGAAGTAAAACGCGGACAAGTAATAGCAAAACCGGGTTCAATTACTCCACATACGCTGTTTGAAGCGGAAATTTACGTATTGAAGAAAGAAGAAGGCGGACGCCACACACCTTTCCACAATAAATATCGTCCGCAATTTTATTTGCGCACGCTTGATGTAACAGGAGAAGTACAACTTCCGGCAGGCATAGAAATGGTAATGCCCGGCGATAATGTAACAATTAATGTTAAATTGATTTACCCTGTTGCAATAAATCAAGGTTTGCGCTTTGCAATTCGCGAAGGCGGACGCACGGTTGGCGCAGGACAGATAACTAAAATATTAGAATAAGTAATTAGGAGAAAACATTCGACGTAAAAACAGTCGAAGTTTCAGGGGTGTAGTTCAAGGGCAGAATAGCGGTCTCCAAAACCGTTGATGGGAGTTCGAATCTCTCCACCCCTGCAAAATTGTTAAGAGTTACGACTTGATAATTTGTATTTAATAACAAGTAAATATTGGCGGCTTCCACACCAAAGTTTGCAAATAAAAATTATTAAAAATGATAAAAAAAATTAAAACATATCTGAAAAATGCCTACACCGAGCTCGTGAACAAAGTTTCATGGCCAACATGGAAAGAGTTGCAAAGCAGCGCATTATTGGTAATGCTTGCTTCGCTGATTTTTGCAATTGTTATTTTTGCAATGGACATTACTCTTGAAAACGTCATGAAATTTATTTACAGTATAGGGAATTTATAATTAAAAAATTAGATATGAACGAACCTGTAAAAAAGTGGTATGTTCTTAGGGCTGCGGGCGGAAAGGAAAGAAAAGCGAAAGAATACATAGAAAACGAAAAACGTTTGAAAGGTTATGTTTCGCAAGTACTTATTCCTACGGAAAAAATTTACCAAATAAAAAACGGTAAAAAAATTCTGAAAGAACGAGTATTCTACCCCGGATATGTTTTAGTTGAAGTTGTTCTTACCGGCGAAGTACAGCATATATTGCGTAATATTCCAAACGTTTCGGGATTTCTTACAGAAAAAAAAGGAGGCGATCCTGTCCCGTTGCGCGAAAATGAAGTTAACAGGATATTAGGAAGAGTAGATGAAATGGCTTCGGATGGAGAAGAAATAATCATACCTTTTGTAGTTGGCGAACCCGTAAAAGTTACAGATGGACCTTTCAACGGATTTTCAGGCACTATAGAAGAAGTAAATGAAGAGACGAAAAAACTTGTAGTGATGGTAAAAATCTTCGGACGACAAACACCACTGCAATTAGACTTCGTACAAGTACAAAAAGAATAATTTAAAAGTATTTTGAAATGGCAAAAGAAATTGCTGGACTAATAAAATTACAAATTAAAGGAGGCGCGGCAAATCCGTCGCCCCCGGTGGGTCCTGCGTTAGGTTCTAAAGGCGTAAACATAATGGAGTTTTGCAAACAGTTTAATGCAAGAACTCAAGATAAAGCAGGTAAAGTATTACCTGTAATTATCACCGTTTACACCGACAAGTCATTTGATTTTGTGATAAAGCAGCCACCGGTTGCCGTACAGTTGAAAGAAGCTGCAAAAATACAGTCAGGTTCGGCAGAACCTAATCGTAACAAAGTAGCGAAAATAACATGGGATCAAGTGAAGGCAATAGCCGAAAGTAAGATGCCTGATTTAAATGCATTCACTATTGCATCGGCAATGAGAATGGTAGCAGGAACAGCAAGAAGTATGGGTATTACTGTAACAGGAGATACCCCTGCCGAGTTAAACTAAAAATTTCATGTGGAAATGAGTAAGCTTACAAAAAATCAAAAAACAGCCGATGCCAGGATAGAAGCAGGAAAAAGCTACAAATTAATTGAAGCCGCAAAATTGTTGAAAGAAATATCTTATACAAAATTTGATGCATCAGTAGATTTGGATGTTCGTCTTGGCGTAGACCCTCGTAAAGCAAATCAGATGGTCAGAGGCGTTGTAACACTCCCGCATGGTACGGGAAAAACGGTGAGAGTACTTGCCCTTGTTACTCCGGATAAGGAAACAGAAGCAAAAGAAGCAGGCGCCGAATACGTTGGTCTTGACGAATATATCGACAAGATCAAGGGAGGCTGGACAGATGTTGACGTAATTATTTGTACACCAAGCGTGATGGCAAAAGTTGGTTCTCTCGGACGCATTCTTGGACCTCGAGGATTAATGCCTAATCCTAAAACCGGAACAGTAACAATGGACGTAGGAAAAGCAATTAAAGAAGTTAAAGCAGGTAAAATTGATTTTAAGGTAGATAAATTCGGTATCGTTCACGCATCGGTAGCAAAAGTATCTTTCAGTCCTGAAGCTATAGCAGAAAATGCGAAAGAACTTTTAGACACCATAGTAAAATTGAAACCGCAAGCCACAAAAGGCACATACGTAAAAAGTGTGTACATTTCATCAACAATGAGCCGAGGCCTGGCTATTGACCCTAAAGCAATAAATGACGCAAATTAAACAGTTGGATTATGAGAAAAGAAGAAAAAAAAGCGTTGATTAATGGATTGGTTGCCGAATTAAATAAAGCTCCTAACTTCTATGTAGCAGATATTTCGGGTTTGAACGCAGAAAACACATCAAGATTACGCAGATTGTGTTTTGAGAAAAACATCAAACTTATAGTAACAAAAAATACGCTGCTAAAAAAAGCTTTAGAGCAAAAAGATTTTCCCGAAACGGATTTATATTCAATACTACAGGGAGCAACGTCAATAATGATAACCGATACGCCAAATACTCCCGCCAAATTGATTGAAGAATTTGGTAAAAAATATGGCAAACCGGTATTGAAAGGCGCTTACGTACAGGAATGTCTGTTTATAGGCGAAAATAATCTAGATGCATTGATACATATCAAATCTCGTGAAGAACTTATTGGCGAGATTGTTGGAATATTGCAATCACCGGCTAAAAATGTTATTTCAGCATTACAGTCAGCCGGCGGTAAATTGGCAGGCATAGTTAAAACATTGTCTGAAAAATCAGAATAAAAACAAACTAAAGAAATTATTAATAATTATAAAAAAAAATAAAATGGCAGATATTAAAAAATTTGCAGAAGAGTTAGTAAATCTATCTGTTAAAGAAGTTCAAGAACTTGCAAACATTTTGAAAGAAGAATACGGTATAGAACCTGCAGCAGCAGCTGTTGCAGTTGCAGCGCCTGTAGCAGCAGGCGGCGCTGATACTGTTGTAGAACAAACCGAATTTGACGTAATTTTGAAATCAGCAGGACAAGCAAAACTTCAAATAGTGAAACTTGTAAAAGATATCACAGGTCTTGGTTTGAAAGAAGCCAAAGAATTGGTTGATGCAGCGCCAAAAGCAATTAAAGAAAAAATTGCCAAAGGCGATGCAGAACAAATCAAAAGTCAAATAGAAGAAGCAGGCGGAGAAGTTGAAATTAAATAAACTTAACCTCCGCTTGTCGGACTTTTATTTTAGGTTTAGAACCTTACAAAAGGGTTCTAAGCCTTTTTGTCATTAAAAAGTTTTGAAAAAATTTCACAAAATGCTTCAGAATAAAACAAACAGAATAAATTTCGCATCGTCGAAAGTTCAATTTCCATACCCTGATTTCTTGGAAATTCAACTAAAATCTTTTAAAGATTTTTTTCAACTTGAAACAACAGCCGAAAACAGGAGAAACGAAGGACTTTTCAAAGTCTTTCAAGATAATTTTCCAATAACGGATACGAGAAACAATTTCGTTTTAGAGTTTATTGATTATTTTATCGACCCTCCCCGTTATACAATCGAAGAATGCCTCGACAGAGGTTTAACTTACAGCGTTCCGCTGAAAGCTAAACTTAAACTGTATTGCACCGATACCGAGCATGAAGATTTTGACACGGTAATACAGGACGTATATCTCGGAATGATTCCATATATGACATACCAGGGAACATTTGTGATAAACGGAGCCGAACGCGTTGTCGTATCTCAATTGCATCGTTCGCCGGGAATGTTTTTCGGACAAAGCATCCATGCAAACGGAACAAAATTATATTCGGCAAGAATCATCCCGTTCAAAGGCTCGTGGATTGAATTTGCTACCGACATTAACAATGTGATGTATGCATATATCGACCGCAAAAAGAAACTGCCGGTAACAACGCTGTTGCGCGCCATAGGCTTCGAGTCGGACAAGGATATTCTTGAAATATTCGACCTTGCCGATGAAATAGAAGTAACATCGGCAAATATGGAACAGACAGTAGGTCGCCGTCTTGTTGCGCGCGTGCTTAAGTCATGGGTAGAAGATTTCGTTGATGAAGACACAGGCGAAGTTGTATCTATCGAACGTAACGAAGTAATTATTGACCGCGAAACGATAATAGAACCAAAACATGTAAAAGCTATTATCGAATCGGGAGCAAAATCAATACTCATACATAAGGAAACCATAAATTCCGGCGATTATGCAATAATACACAATACATTACAGAAAGACCCATGCAATTCGGAAAAAGATGCGGTAACTTATGTTTATCGACAGTTACGCAGTTCAGAACCGCCGGACGAAGCAACAGCACGAGATGTAATCGACAAATTATTTTTCTCTGATAAACGTTATGATTTGGGCGATGTGGGTCGTTTTCGCATAAACAGAAAACTGAATCTTAATATCTCTCCCGAAATCAGAGTTCTTACCCGTGAAGATATTATTGCAATTATAAAATATCTTATACAGCTTATAAATTCCAAAGCAGATGTTGATGATATCGACCATTTGAGTAACAGAAGAGTACGCACTGTGGGTGAACAGCTTGCAAATCAATTTGGTATAGGACTGGCTCGTATGGCTCGAACAATCAGAGAACGAATGAATGTACGCGATAACGAAGTGTTTACGCCAATAGATCTGATAAACGCAAAAACGCTTTCGTCAGTTATAAATTCATTTTTTGGAACAAACCAGCTTTCACAGTTTATGGATCAAACAAATCCATTGGCAGAAATGACTCACAAACGGCGTCTGTCGGCACTTGGACCCGGAGGTCTTTCACGCGAACGCGCAGGATTTGAAGTACGCGACGTACACTATACGCACTACGGACGTCTGTGTCCTATCGAAACGCCCGAAGGTCCGAATATCGGCTTAATATCATCGCTATGCGTTTATGCAAAAATAAATAATCTTGGATTTATTGAAACTCCGTATCGCGATGTAAACAGCGGCAAAGTAGATTTGGACAATTCACACGTAAAATATTACAGCGCCGAAGATGAAGAATTAAAAACAATAGCACAAGCCAATGCAAAACTGGGTGAAGATGGTTTTTTTGCCGAAAATCGTATAAAATCGCGTGTTGAAGCAGATTTTCCATTGGCAGAACATGATAAAATAGACTTGATGGACGTTGCTCCAAACCAGATAGCATCAATAGCGGCATCATTAATTCCCTTTCTTGAACACGATGATGCCAACCGCGCTCTTATGGGTTCAAACATGATGCGTCAGGCAGTTCCATTGATTGCTCCCGAAGCGCCAATAGTCGGTACGGGACTGGAAAGCCAGATTGTGGTTGATGGACGTACGCAAATTACGGCTACCGATAACGGCGAAATAGTATATGTTGATGCAAACGAAATACATATAAAATACGATGCAACGGAAACAGAACGCTTTATAAATTTTGACCCGGAAATAACAATTTGTAAAATTCCTATTTATCGTAAAACAAACCAAAGCATGTGCATCAATCTTCGACCTATAGTTCGCAAGGGACAAAAAGTAAAAAAAGATGATATTCTCACCGAAGGTTATTGTACGCAAGGCGGCGAACTTGCGTTGGGATGCAATTTGAAAGTCGCTTTCATGCCATGGCAAGGTTACAATTTTGAAGATGCAGTTGTACTGTCGGAACGCATGGTAAGAGATGATATGTACACATCAATACACATTGATGAATATATAATGGAAGTACGCGAAACAAAACGCGGACTCGAAGAACTCACATCCGACATTCCAAACGTAAGCGACGACGCCACAAAAGATCTGGACGAGCACGGAATTGTACGCATAGGCGCAAATATAGAGCCGGGAGACATTCTTATAGGCAAAATTACCCCAAAAGGAGAATCAGATCCTTCGCCCGAAGAAAAACTTTTACGCGCAATATTCGGCGATACGGCAGGAGATGTAAAAGACGCCTCTCTTAAAGCAACACCATCATTACGGGGAACAGTTATCAATAAAATGCTGTTTTCACGCGTTATAAAAGACAATAAAAAATCATCAAAACAAAACGAAAAACAGTTGCTTTTACAGGTAGATGCCGATTTTGAAAAACGTACTGCCAAATTAAAAGAAATTCTTGTCGGAAAACTTACAGAACTGCTCGATGGCAAAACATCTCAAACGATTGTAGATTATTACGGAGTCGAAGTTATTACCAAAGGAACCAAATTTGCATCGAAAATACTTGAAGATGTTGATTATGTTCTGATTAATCCAAATAAATGGACAACAGACAAAGAAAAAAATACAATCATAAAAAAAGTAATCAATAATTACTTGATAAAATATAAAGAGTTGGATGCCGAAAGCAAACGTAAAAAATATAACATTACCATTGGCGATGAACTTCCTTCCGGAATAGTACAGCTTGCCAAAGTTTATATTGCTAAAAAACGTAAAATACGCGTGGGCGATAAAATGGCAGGACGACACGGAAACAAAGGCATTGTAGCCCGTATTGTTCGTGATGCGGATATGCCTTTTCTTGAAGATGGCAGCATTGTTGATGTAGTGCTTAATCCTCTTGGCGTGCCTTCGCGCATGAACCTGGGACAAATTTACGAAACAGTTCTTGGCTGGGCAGGTAAAGAATTAAATCTTAAATTTGCAACTCCTATTTTTGACGGAGCAACGCTTGAAAATATCTGCGAATATACCGACAAAGCCAGACTTCCGCTTTATGGGAAAACTTATTTACGCGATGGAGGAACAGGCGAACTGTTTGACCAGCCGGCAACCGTAGGAGTTATATATTACATAAAACTTGGACACATGGTTGACGATAAAATGCACGCGCGTTCAATAGGACCGTACTCGCTTATAACGCAGCAACCGCTTGGCGGTAAAGCCCAATTCGGAGGACAGCGTTTTGGCGAAATGGAAGTTTGGGCGCTTGAAGCATTTGGAGCATCAAACATACTGCAAGAAATATTGACGATAAAATCAGATGACGTTATAGGCAGAGCAAAAGCTTATGAAGCAATAGTCAGAGGAGATTCTATGCCTGTACCGGGAATACCTGAATCGCTGAATGTACTGTTGCACGAATTGAAAGGTTTGGCTTTAAGCGTTAAACTTGAATAGTGAAATTCATTGCACAGTATTAAATATATACTGTCTGAAACTTATTTATAAAGTATAAATTCTTATTAATTAAACAGAATACAATGGCTTTAAAAAAAGAGAATAAAGTTAAAAGTAACTTTAATAAAATTAAAATCGGTTTGGCGTCGCCCGAAGAAATACTGGAACATTCGAGTGGTGAAGTTTTTAAGCCTGAAACAATAAATTACAGAACATATAAACCCGAACGCGACGGATTGTTTTGCGAACGCATTTTCGGACCGGTAAAGGATTACGAATGTCATTGCGGAAAATATAAACGCATACGATACAAGGGTATAGTTTGCGACCGTTGCGGCGTTGAAGTTACCGAAAAAAAAGTGCGGCGTGAAAGAGTTGGGCATATCTCGTTGATAGTACCCGTAGCTCATATTTGGTACTTCCGCTCAAATCCCAATAAAATAGGCTATTTGCTCGGCATTCCCGCAAAAAAACTGGAAGCAATTATTTATTACGAAAAATACATAGTTGTTAACCCCGGAATCAAACAGGCAGATGGCGTAAATAAATATGATTTGCTTACGGGAGATGAATATGACGATTTGATAGCAACATTGCCCAAGGACAATCAATCGCTTGATGATGAAGATCCAAACAAATTTGTTGCAGGAATGGGTGCTGAAGTAATTTATAAATTTCTTTCCGAACTTGATTTGGACGAACTTTCATATTCGCTACGCTATAAGGCAAATACCGAAACATCTCAACAGCGAAAAGCAGATGCGCTTAAACGCCTGAACGTAGTTGAAGCATTCCGCGAAGCCAAAGACATAAACAAACCCGAATGGATGGTTATGAAAGTGCTTCCGGTTATTCCGCCCGAATTGCGCCCTTTGGTGCCACTCGACGGCGGACGCTTTGCCACATCCGATTTGAATGATTTGTACAGACGCGTAATTATCCGCAACAATCGACTTAAAAGGCTGATTGAAATAAAAGCGCCTGATGTAATTCTACGAAACGAAAAACGCATGTTACAGGAAGCTGTTGATTCGTTATTCGATAATTCACGCAAGTCCAACGCTGTAAAAACAGAATCAAACCGCGCATTAAAATCGCTTTCCGATTCTCTGAAAGGCAAACAGGGACGTTTTCGTCAAAACCTGCTGGGTAAACGCGTAGATTATTCTGCCCGTTCGGTAATTGTTGTAGGTCCCGAACTTAAAATGCACGAATGCGGATTGCCCAAAGATATGGCTTCCGAACTGTATAAACCGTTTGTTATTCGCAAACTTATAGAACGCGGAATAGTTAAAACCGTGAAATCGGCAAAAAAAATAGTTGATAGAAAAGATCCCGTCGTATATGATATTCTGGAAAATGTGATGAAAGGACATCCTGTTTTACTGAACCGTGCACCTACCTTACACCGTTTGGGAATTCAGGCATTTCAGCCAAAATTGATTGAAGGGAAAGCCATTCAATTACATCCGCTTGCATGTACGGCATTTAATGCCGACTTTGATGGAGACCAAATGGCGGTACATTTGCCTCTCGGTAATGCCGCAATTCTTGAAGCCCAATTATTGATGCTTGGTTCGCACAATATCCTTAATCCTGCAAACGGCGCTCCAATCACAGTACCATCACAGGATATGGTGCTTGGTTTGTATTATATCACAAAACCCCGAAAAAATGCACAGGGTGAAGGATTTGTATTTTATGGAACAGAAGAAGCCATTATCGCTTATAACGAAAAACGGGCAGACTTGCACGCCATAGTTAAAGTTCGCGTCAATACAAAATCAGATGACGATGGAACTCAAAAAAGCGAAATTGTCGAAACCACAATAGGTCGAGTAATATTCAATCAGATTGTACCGGAAGAAGTAGGCTATATCAACGAATTGCTTACAAAAAAATCTTTACGCGACATTATAGGTAAAGTATTGAAAAAAACAGGAATAGCACGCACATCCGAATTTCTTGATGATATAAAGAATTTAGGCTATCAAATGGCATTTAAAGGAGGATTGTCATTCAATCTGGGAGATGTTATAGTTCCCGAAGAAAAAACCAAACTGGTAGAAGAAGGATATGCTCAGGTTGAAGAAGTGATGAACAACTATAACATGGGATTCATTACAAATAACGAACGCTATAATCAGATAATAGATATTTGGACGCATACAAATTCACGTATTACAAAAATATTGTTAAATCAGCTTGCAACCGACAAACAGGGTTTCAATCCTGTATATATGATGCTTGATTCCGGAGCCCGCGGTTCAAAAGAACAAATTCGTCAGCTTGGCGGTATGCGCGGATTAATGGCTAAACCTCAAAAATCAGGCGCCGAAGGCGGACAAATCATCGAAAATCCTATTCTTGCAAATTTTAAAGAAGGACTTTCGGTGCTCGAATACTTTATTTCAACTCACGGAGCGCGTAAAGGTTTGGCTGATACGGCTCTCAAAACTGCCGATGCAGGTTATCTTACACGCCGTTTGGTAGATGTTTCGCAAGATGTTATAATCAATGAAGACGACTGTGGCACATTACGAGGACTTACCGTTACGGCAATCAAAAACAACGATGAAATAGTAGAATCATTGTACGAAAAAATACTCGGACGCACATCCGTACATGATATTTTTCATCCGCTTACAGGCGAACTGATTATTGCAGCAGGCGAAGAATTTACAGAAGAAATAGCAGCCGAAATAGACTCATCACCAATCGAACAGGTTGAAATTCGTTCGGTGCTTACTTGCGAATCACGCAAAGGCGTTTGTGCAAAATGTTACGGACGCAACCTTGCAACAGGACGTATGGTACAGCGCGGCGAAGCCGTAGGAGTTATTGCAGCGCAATCAATCGGCGAACCGGGTACGCAGTTGACGCTTCGTACATTTCACGTCGGCGGCGTTGCAGGAGGAGCAGCCACCGACAATAAAATAGTCGCACGTTACGGAGGACGTCTCGAAATTGATGAACTGCGTACAGTTACAAAAATCAACGATAGCGGCGAAAGTGTAGATATGGTTATAGGTCGTTTGGCTGAATTGAGAATTGTTGACGTAAATACAGGAATTACGCTATATACCCACAATGTGCCGTATGGAGCAAGCCTGTATTTCAAAAACGGAACAATAATAAATAAAGGAGACGTAATTTGCGACTACGACCCTTACAATGCGGTAATTATTTCGGAATATGCAGGAAAAATCGGATTTGATGGTCTTATAGACGGCAAAACTTATCGTGAAGAATCCGATGAACAGACAGGTTTCAAAGAAAAAGTAATTATTGAGTCGCGTGAAAAAAATCTTAACCCTATAGTTCAGATACTTGACTCGAAAAATGCTGAAATAAAACAGTATAATCTGCCAGTAGGCGCTCATATTGTCGTTGAAGAAGGGCAAAAAGTTAAAGCAGGTGATATTTTGGTAAAAATACCTCGGGCATTGGGCAAAGCAGGCGATATTACCGGAGGACTTCCGCGCGTTACCGAATTGTTTGAAGCGCGAAATCCATCCAATCCTGCCGTTGTATCCGAAATAGATGGCGAAGTTTCATTAGGAAAAATAAAACGCGGTAATCGCGAAATTATAGTAACATCAAAAACAGGCGAAGAAAAAAAATATCTCGTTCCGCTGTCGCGACAAATTCTTGTACAGGAAAACGACTACGTCAGAGCAGGAACGCCGCTTTCGGACGGAGCGATAACGCCTTTGGATATACTGTTAATTCAAGGTCCTACAAAAGTTCAGGAATATATAGTAAACGAAGTACAGGAAGTTTATCGATTACAGGGAGTAAAAATCAATGATAAACATTTTGAAGTTATTGTTCGGCAAATGATGCGTAAAGTAGAAATTATTGATCCGGGCGACACAAAATTCTTGCCCGAACAGATTGTCGATAAATGGGAATTTATGCAGGAAAACGACTGGATTTATGATAAAAAAGTTGTTGAAGACAGCGGCGATTCTACAGAACTTAAACAGGGACAGATAATAACGGCACGCCGTTTGCGCGATGAAAATTCGATGCTCAAACGTAAAGATAAAAAACAGGTTGCAGTAAGAGATGCAATGCCGGCTACATCAAGTCAGGTTTTGCAGGGAATTACGCGCGCAGCTCTGCAAACAACAAGTTATATTTCGGCTGCATCGTTTCAGGAAACAACAAAAGTACTGAACGAAGCGGCTATACGGGGCAAGGTAGATACGCTCGAAGGCTTGAAAGAAAATGTTATTTGCGGACATCAACTTCCGGCAGGCACAGGCTTGAGGCGTTTCGACAACCTTGTTGTAGCCTCAATGGATGATTATCAAAAAATGCTGTCGGGAAAACTCAAAGTTGAAGAAAAAGCAGCAAAATAAAAAGGCAGTGTATATTGCCAAGGTTAGTACAAATAAAGTTAATTGTTATCTCCGATAATTGCAAGCAATTATCGGAGATTTTTATATTATTTTACTGGTTTTCAGTTTTGTAAATTGAATATTTTTTTGTTCACATCTTTGCAGTTTATGTTGTCAACAATCATAAAAACGATAAATTTCCAAAATAAATTAAAATTGGATTTTTCATTGTTCAGTCGCTCCCTACGAATAAAAAACAGCACAAAATTATATGTCCTAAAAAAGTTTATTTAGCAAGATATGTTTCGTCACCGGGAACTGCAAATTTTCCATGCGGTTTCCTCAAAATAAACGCCGACAGCATCTACCGGCGGCGTTTGTTCTTTATGAGTTGTTATATTTCAGAAACTTTGCTTTATCAAAATACATTGAGTTTATACTGTTAACAATGTTTTATTTCACAAATATGGAATATGCTTTAGCATAGTATGTTCCATCTGTAAGCGCCTGTTCTGTTCCGTTTTTCCATACTTTGGCTACCATAATACCATTTGCGTTAAATTCACCTCCTGCTACATATACATCACTTCCTGATACGAAAACAGACCATGCGCGGGCATAATTTGTTCCGTCTGTAAGCGCCTGTTCTGTTCCGTTTTTCCATACTTTGGCTATACCTGACTCATCTCCCGCTACATATACATCGCCGTTTGATACAAAAATTGACCATACAGACGCAGTGGTTGGTCTGTCAATAAACGAATATTCTACTCCGTTTTTCCATACTTTGACATATTGATATTCTCGGATATATGCGTTTGCTGCTACATATACATCGCTGCCGGATACGAAAATTGCCTGTGCATGTGCATAAGCATCGTTTGTTCCATCATAAAGTACCTGTGCTATTCCATTTTTCCACATTGTGCAATTTATCTCTCTGCCGCCTCCGCTTGTTTCGTATCCTGCTACATATACATCACTGCCCGCTACAAAAACAGACTTTGCATCGGCAATCTCTGTTTCGGCAGTAAGCGATTGTGCTATTCCGTTTTTCCATACTTTGGCTACCGAATTATACATTGAGTTATTTTCCGATCCAACTACTGTCGTGTCATATTTAGAAAGTCTTAAAAATGTTGTATCTTTGCATTCAAAAAAACAGCAATGAAAAAGTACAAAGTAACACTGTCGGAAGAAGAAATATCTCAGTTGGAGATAATAGTTAGTAAGGGTTCGCATAAAAGTCAGAAAGTACTAGTGTCGTGTCATATTTAGAAAGTCTTAAAAATGTTGTATCTTTGCATTCAAAAAAACAGCAATGAAAAAGTACAAAGTAACACTGTCTGAAGAAGAAAAGTCTCATTTGGAGA
>JAISOH010000085.1 GCA_031275825.1 Prevotellaceae bacterium
TGGCTAACAGAATAATGTCTCGCTTTGCTCGACGGTATTCTGTTTTAACGCCATCTTCGCCAAGCGGGTTACCCCGCCTGCGAAGTCTATGCCATTTCCTGCCTGCTAATCAACTTTTGTCCGTCATTGCGAACCGCGAGGGCTTTAGCCCGAAGCAGGAAGCAACCGAAGCGAAGCGGATATCAACGGAGTTAATCCAGCGCTTATGTTTATTATTTTCATTATCAATTATCATTTCTCTGGTTTGCTTCGTCGCTGTTCGGGCAAAACATGTTTTGCCCCTACCGGCAATGACGTGTTGCTTTTTGTATCTTTGCAGTTTGCAATAAGGCTCATTAACATCTCTTTATAAAAAAAGGGCTGCCGCATTGTGCAGCCCTTCGCCAAATAAGATTTTAATAACCAATGTAAAACAAAACCATAAAGTTTCAATTTTTATTTTTAATATCCCGGATTTTGATATGTAGTCTTGTATGCTTCATCACCTTCCATAAAATCTAACTGACTTGTTGGAATAGGACGCAAATAGTGCCATTTTTGAATATCACGTGTTTTATTTTGAAGCGAACTAGCTTTACCGTGAGTCGAATAAATTTTGTATGTACCTGCATACTCTTCCCATTTCCGCGTACGAGCCAAATCATGCCAGCGGTAGCCTTCGCCGAAGTACTCGCGCGAACGCTCATCAAGTATATAGTTAATATCTATTGTACCGGGCGTAGCGGCAACCATATCGGCGCTGTGGTCATCCGTTTTGGCTGTGTTGTCTGCAACACTGAATTTCCATTTACCGGCGCGTTCGCGGATAACATTAATCAACTCTCGCGCACTTCTGCTGCCTGTAGCTCCTTTCACTGCTGCTTCGGCTGCTATGAAGTAAAATTCAGAAAATTTTAAGATATTAAACGGACGCGTACTGGCTATCTTGTCGTCGTTATAGTCTGTACCATTGCGTGCAGCTCCGAGTTTCCAAAGACCAGGAAAAACCGTTCTTGAAATGGCAGTGAGCGGTACTACATAATCGGCTCTGCCAGGCAGTACTCCAAGCCCTATACCACTAAAGTCAACAGTTGTATTAACAACTTTTTCTTCAGCCGCATTAAGAGTAAAATAATTGGGGTTGGTATTTGGAATTGGAAAATACGTGATTCCACCCGGATCGGTGTCCAAGAAAGAAACCACCGGTTCCTGCGGATTTATTGTCAGGAAACTGGCGTTGTCATTATAATTGTAAAGTGGTCTGTTTCCTGTGCCACTCAAATGCCATGTACCGCGGTATGTGGTTACAAATGTTCCGTCGAAACGAGAATCCACTGTTTTATCAAAATCAAAGGTTCCTCCGGGTTCAAATAAATTGACAGGCGTAGCCATGCGCGACCACATACGGCTGAATGATTGTCCTGCCTGCACGGTACGGGTAAAAGAAGTTGCAGTATTAAGTATTTCTCTGTCCGGAGCTTTCGGGTCATTGGCGTTTCTAAAACCAGTTACACTATCAAGCGATGATGTAACTACATGGAAATACCATGTAACCATCCAAACTGCCTGATTTTGCCCGCCACCATCTGCTGCTGGTGAGCCGTCCCAACCAGTAACATTACCTTCGTTGTATTTTGCATCTGTTTCGTTATGGTCTGCATACAGCATTATTTCATTATTTCTGTCGTTTGTCGCTACATTCACATCGTAGAATGTAGGTTGCAATCCGTAAATACCCGGATTATCTATGCCTGTGGTTGCTACATCGTAAGCCTGCTGGAAATACCATTTATAATCGTGTCCATCGGGATCGGTACGGTCACAAGAAGGATAGGTAGGAATGTCTCTCTCATTTTCGAGCCACCATCCGTAGGTCAAATAAGCCTTTGCAAGAATCAGGCGAGCAGTATTTTTTGTAACAGTTCCTTCAAGACGAAGATGTTCCGCCTTTTCGGGCAAATCGTTCACCGCTTTCAGCAAATCGGGGAATATGGCTTCAACATATACTTCAGGTACAGTGTTGCGGGTAGATACGCGTGAAGGCGTGACATTAAATTCAAGTTTACCCGAGCCCAAATCAAGAGGCACTCCACCGAAAGTCTGTACTAATTGGAAGTAGTAGAATGCGCGAAAAAAGTAAGCCTCGGCAACCAGAGCAGGCGAGATGCCTACAGCCTCGGCATTGGTAATAATAGCATTTGATGAATTAATAGCCGAATAGGCAACATTCCATAGCACATCCCAACGACTATTTGCTGGATCGGCTATCAAACCGTCGGTATGGTCTGCCATACGGAAATTGTTATCTGCCTGCGAGCCGTAGGTATATTCGTCTGTACCTGTTTCGCATGCATTGTAGTAGTAAGGTTGTCCGTAAACGCGACGTAAAGTTGCATACAGTCCGTTTATTCCACCTTCAACTCCTTTTTCTGTTGTGAAAAAATCGGGAGTAAATTTACTGCGTGGTTCTTCGTTAAGAATATCCGAACAAGCAGTGAAGAACAAAGTGATAAGGGTTGTTCCTGTAATATATTTGATGTATTTTTTAAATTTCATGACTTTTAAAAATTAGAATGTTATGTTAAGACCAAGTAAAAAGTTCCGTGTTGCCGGCGTATTGTAACCTACAATAGGTAATGTAGCTCTGAAATCGGCAGCAGTTGCCTGAAATTGGTTTCCAAATGAATTTGTTTCTGGATCCAGCCCCGATTCATTGTGATATGGAGAGAACAGTACAAATGGATTTTGAACGGTCAAGTAAGCACGCAGTCTGCTTATGCCTATGTCTTTAATAAACTTCTGGTTGAAAGTATAGCCTAATGTAATAGCGCGTATTTTCAAATAAGATGCATCGAATATGGCAAGTGTATTCATATATTTGGGACTATCGGCAGACATGATGCCGCCCGGTCTCGGGTATTTTGCTCCTGTGTTTTCGGGTGTATAATAGTCCACATCTACGTTACCGCGACTTCCGTTTAAATTATTAAGATATGATGAGCGTCCGTAAAGTGTGGATATGAGTTTTCCGCCACTCTTGAATGCGCCGATTATTTCAAAATCAAATCCCTTGTATGTTACGCGGGTATTAAAACCACCCTGAAAATCTGGATCTAATGTCGTAATTTGTCTGTCGTCAGCGCCAGAAATATCACTAATCTTTCTTGTGGGAGTGCCGTCAGCATTGTAGTCACCGGTATATAATACCTTAATCATACCAACATTTCCCCCGGGTTCAAGGATATCAAGATAGGGATCTCCTTCCTGCCACAGTCCTATATATTTATAATCATAAACTACATCAATAGGGTATCCTACAAACCACCCATTACCTTCATCTCTTAGCTGCCCGGAAGCAAGGGCAACTATTTCATTTTTATTGGTATATAAATTAATACCTGCTTCCCAGCGCCATCCGTTGAGGTTTTCGAGAATTACGCCGTTAAGCGTAAGTTCAAAACCTTTGTTTTTAGTTTCGCCTACGTTTGCTATATATGACCCTACACCAGACGTACTTGGTAGCCTAACACTCAAAAGAAGATCGTTGGTGTGTTGTGTATAATACTCTATTGTACCCGATAAACGGTTGTTGAATAACGAAAAATCCAAACCGTAATTCCATGTGATTGTCCATTCCCATCCAAGGTTATAGTTCGGAAGTTGTGACAGATAGTAACCTGTTTTATATCCGCTTGTGGCTGTTCCGAAATTATAAAAGCGTGTAGATAAAGTACCAAGCGTGCTGTAGGGTGCGATTGCCTGATTGGATGTTTGTCCGGTACCTACCCTCAGTTTCAGTGAGTTTAGCCAGTCTACATTTTGCATGAAACTTTCGTTGCGTATATTCCAGCCTGCCGATACTGCGGGATAAGTATGCCATTTATTACCTGGAGACAATCGAGATGACCCGTCTGAACGAATAGTAGCTGATATCATATATCTGCTGTCATAATTGTACATGATGCGTCCCATCCATGACAATAGTCCTGATACCGAATAACCGTTTGGATTAGGATTGATACTTATAGGGTCCTCTGCATACCCGAGGTCATAGTATTGGAAATGGTCGGCAGGCAAATTTGTTACCCCAATGTAAGAACTGTTATATCTGGTTTCTTCGGCAGAAAACAATCCTACTACGTTCACCTGATGTTTTTCGGCAAAGGTGCGGTCGTAAGTCAGCAGGTTTTCCACTGTCCAGTTGGTCATAAGCGAATGGCTGTTAGAAGCGGACGACTTTGCAGTCGGGTCTGTGACATTTGTTACTCCTATTCCTGTAAAACTGCCGCCTTCTGTTGTCCTGATGTTCAATCCTAAATTGATGCGGTATTTCAGTCCTTCCAAAAACGGCGCTTTTACTTCTCCATACAGATTATTATATGAAGCAAGCGATTTTGTTTCACTCAACCACTCGTCTTTAACTTCTTCTAAAGTTTCTTTTGTCCATGTTTTCCAAGAGATTGTTGGAGATGACCATGTTCCTCGTTTCAAATTACCGTTTTCATCATACGGGTCAGCTATAGGTGTAGCGCCCAGTGCGCCATCTACTCCAATCTGGTTACCTTCCGACAGTCCATAATTGTTATTACTTGTTATCCCGAATCTAAAATACTTGCCGATATTTTGGTCAACAGCGGCGCGTAACGCAATACGTGTGTATTGTTGAGTGGGGATAAGCGCCTGATCTTTATAATATCCTGCTCCAAAGATATAGCCGCCTGTTTCGCTGTTTTTTGCAAAGCTTACATCATGACTTGTTACTATGCCCGGACGGAAAAGCATATCCTGCCAGTCAGTGTTTACATCGTCGCGTTCATCGTTGGTGTTAGTATATTTTACATAATCATTATGCAATTCATCAATCGTCCTTGCTGCTTCCTGGCGAAGTTTGATAAATTCGGGACCATCCATCATTGGATATCTCGAAAACAGCGTTTTTACACCAACATAGCCATTATATGAAACTATTGCTTTAGCCAATCCAGCCGATTGCCCGCGAGATGTTGTTATCAATATAACACCGTTGGCGCCGCGCGAGCCGTAAATTGCCGTTGCCGAAGCATCTTTCAAAACATCTACGCTTCTGATAGAATTCGGGTCTATATCATTAATAGAACCGGGGAACGGAATACCGTCCAACACAAGCAGAGGGTCGTTGGTTGCTAACAGCGAACGTGAGCCGCGAATACGTATTTGCATTTCTGCACCGGGTCTAGAGCTGGTTTGTGTCATTTCGATCCCTGCTATACGCCCCTGCAATGCGGTTGAAATGTTTGTACTCGCCACGCTACGCATGGATTCGCCGCTTATGGAAGCTACCGAACCTGTAACAGCTTCTTTGCGCTGTGTACCGTAACCGATAACTACCGTCTGTTCCAGCTGCTGTACGTCTTCTTCCATTGCAACGTTGATAAGGCTGCGAGTGCCAACAGTTTCGTTTACAGTTTTATAACCGATAAAAGTAAATACAAGAACAGAGTTCTGGTCGACTGCCGTAATGTAATAGTTTCCGCCGTCATCGGTCATTGCATACCTGCCGGTACCCTGTACCAGCACAGTTACTCCACCCAAAGGACCGCCGTTAACCGTTACCTGCCCTTTGACCGTTATTCCTCCTGTTTGCGCAAACAAACAATAAGGAATCAACATAAACATACAGGCAACTGTTTTTAACAGTATGTTTAAAGCCTGCTTTTTGAGTTTGATTAAATTCATAAAAATTTTTAATTATTTGTTATACAATATAATATGTTGTTTTTTAAATATTTGATTGTTCCATTATGCTGTTACAGTTTTACATTTATAGCAATTTGACGCTGTTTTTATCTGCGTTAATTTTTACAAATGCAAAGTTAGCGTGTATTAAAATACGTCAATAATAAAAATGTAACAAGGTTTTTTGCGTTGGCTACATGGATTTTTCTATTTGTAACGAATTGTTTCGTTTACGTTACATTGATGTTGCGGGATTTTTACAAAAGGTTCAAATAATTTGATTTATTGATTTTAAAATAAGCTTTAGAAACTGTTTAAATTTCACAAAGAATTTATTTTGTTGAGCATATCGGTTGCATTTAATTTTTTGTTTGGGAACAGTAAAAAATCGCCCCCGAAATGCAAAATACATTTGGGAACGGTATAGTTTTTATGATATGCGAAACAGGCTGCCGGTGATTGGTTAGAATAATTAAAAAAGTCCGTCATTGCGAACTGCGAGGGTAAAACCCTCGCAGTTCGCAATGACGGACAAAAATGACGAAAGCAGCGCGTCATGACCGGTAGGGGCAAAACATGTTTTGCCCGAGCAGCGACGAAGCAAACCGGAGATTCAAAGCCTGATAAACATTTTCGCACATTTTAGATTTAATTTCAGATTATATAGTCTGTGCGATAAATATATTTCTACTCAAACAGTAAATCGCATTTTGCGTGTAAATTACACTGTTGTTTTTCAAAAAAGAAATGTTCTTCGCCAAAGGCAGGTTTCAGCTGATTAAACCATGTGGCTTTTGAATCATATTTGGCAAAAAACGGAATATCAACATATTTAGGATTACGGCACTGCAAAAAACGGAGAACAAAAATCTTTTCGCCTTTGATTTCCTGAATTCCCAGAATCTGTATTTTTCCTGCCAGATCGCTCATGCTCGGACCTCGCACCGTACGGCAAATTCCACTGACATTGCGATAGGCTTTTCTGTATATTTCCCAACATTTTTCCAGAGGTAATTCAAAATAATGTTTGGCTCCCGTGTCACGTGGAACAAACATGTAATATGGAATACATCCCAAATCTACCTGCATGCGCCAAAGCTGCGCCCAAAGTTCAGGCTTGTCGTTGATGTGATTCAATACCGGAGATTGCGTTCTTATCTGTGTTCCCGTACTTCTTATGCGTTTGATGGCTTGCTGTACGGCATTTGTTGAAAGTTCTACGGGATGATTAAAATGTGCCTGTATGGAAAGATTTTTGCCTGATGCGTTTATCTGTTCAAACAGTCGGATAATGTCGTCGCTGTCTTTATCGCTGATATAGCGGTAAGGATAATAACTGAGCGATTTTGTTCCTATCCGTATGGTATGAATGTGGTTAAATTCTTTTTGAAATAAAGGTTGAATATACATTGCCAGCATTTCCGCCGACATTACCATAGGGTCGCCGCCTGTGAATAATATGTCTGTTATTTCTTTGTGTGCTTTAAGATATTTTAACAACAGATTAATTTCCTTCATTGCAAATTTAAACTCGTTCATTCCCGAAAATTGAGGCCATCGGAAACAAAACGTACAATAGGCATGACATGTTTGCCCCTGACTTGGGAAAAACAATATCGTTTCGGGATATTTGTGCTGAATGCCTTTTAATTTTATCTCGCCAAGATACGGAACATTATGTTCCTGTCCTGCAGGATTGGGATTAAGCGTCAAACGTATTCGTTTAACAACTTCGTCAATCAGACGTTTGTCGGCATTTTCATTCAAAATTTTTTCAACAACATCATAATGCCGTTTCCTTAACATTTCGCGACGGGGAAAATTGAGAGTGAATACAGGATCAGTACTCACATTATCCCAATCAATCAGTTCGTTTACAACGTAATTGTTGGTTTTGAAAGGTAAAACCCGTCCTACAATTTCTATATCTCTGATTAATTCATCCGACAAATTCGATATTTGAGGAATATTTCTGAAATTGTGCAGCGAGTATGATTTTATTATTTTTTCCATAATTATTTAGCATTAATGATTAGTAATTTCGGTAAAGTTATAAAAAGTTATTGAAAAAACAAAAAAATTATGATAATTTTGCAAACAAGCAGAAAAATAATCAGTTAAAATAATTCTGATGGCTGTTTATACATTGTCAATTTAAAAAAATTTCATCTGCCTGTATGTAATATGAAAATTTCATCTATATTTGCATAAATGTATAAACCTTAATTTTTTAAAAAATGACAATAAGACAATCAACAAATACTTTGCTGATGGTGCGACCGACAAATTTCGGATTCAATGCACAGACAGCCGTAAACAATTCATTTCAAACAAAAACCAAAAACCATGATTTACAAAAACAGGCGTTAAAAGAATTTGACAAAATGGTTGAAATTTTAATTGCAGCAAAGGTAAATCCCATAGTAGTAAACGATGAACCGCAATCGCAACTTCCCGATTCTATTTTTCCGAATAATTGGTTTTCTACGCACAGCGATGGAAGTTTGTGTCTGTATCCAATGTTTGCCGAAAACAGAAGACTGGAACGCAAAGATGACATTATCAACTTGTTGAAAAATAATTTTGACATAAAAAACATTTTCGATTTTACACATTACGAACAGCAGAACAAATTTCTCGAAGGCACGGGAAGCATGGTCTTGGACAGAATAAACAGAATTGTTTACGCATGCTTGTCGCCACGAACCGACGAAGACATTCTCAACGATTTTTGTGAGAAATTTCAATTCAAAAAATGCTGTTTTCGAGCGATGTTTGCCGACAGGGAAATTTATCATACAAACGTTATGCTGTCGATTGCCGACAAATATTCTATTATTTGCACAAAATCAATTACAGACGCCAATGAATTGAAAACCATTATAGAAAATTTATTTGCAGCAAACAAAGAAGTTATTGAAATAAGCATGGAACAAATGCAGCATTTTGCAGGAAACATGTTACAAATTTCAAACAGCGATGGCGAAAAATTTTTAGCAATGTCGTCTCAGGCATACGAGTCGCTAAATTTAGAACAGATAAGAAAAATCGAACAATACAACAATATTTTACATTCGGATATCAAAACCATTGAGAAGACAGGAGGCGGAAGTATGCGTTGCATGCTGGCTGAAATTTTTTTTGAAAAAAATCCAAATAAAACCAATTAAAATCAAACAAAAAATTACATCAATATGACTGAAAAATTTTATATGGACAGAGAAGAAAAATACGGAGCGCATAATTATCATCCGCTGCCTGTGGTTTTGGAAAAAGGAAAAGGAATTTTTTTGTGGGGAGTTGACGGAAAGCGTTATTACGATTTTCTTTCGGCTTATTCGGCTGTAAATCAAGGACATTGCCATCCTCGAATAATTGAAATTCTAAAACAGCAAGCCGACAGGCTTACATTAACATCACGTGCTTTTTACAACAATGTTTTAGGCGAATACGAAGAATATATATGCAAATATTTCGGATACGAAAAAGTATTGCCAATGAATACAGGAGCCGAAGCCGACGAAACAGCACTGAAACTTGCGAGACGCTGGGGTTACCAGAACAAAGGAATTGCCGAAAATCAAGCGCTGATAATAGTTTGCGGAGGAAATTTTCATGGCCGCACAATTACAGTTATTTCGATGTCAACAGACCCCGATTCTTATAAAAATTACGGACCGTTTACTCCCGGATTTATAAAAATAGAATACGACAATGTTGATGAATTGCGCAAAACGCTTGAAACTTATGGAAAAAATGTAGCCGCTTTTTTGATTGAACCCATTCAGGGCGAAGCCGGCGTTTATGTTCCCCATGATGGTTATCTGAAAAAATGTTATGACTTGTGCAAACAGCATAATATTTTGTTTATTGCCGACGAAGTTCAAACAGGCATTGGACGTACAGGAAAAATGCTTGCATGCGACCATGAAAATGTTCGTCCCGACATTCTTATTCTCGGAAAAGCAATATCAGGCGGCGTTTTTCCGGTTTCTGCCGTTCTTGCCGATAATGAAATAATGCTTACCATAAAACCCGGCGAGCACGGTTCTACTTTTGGAGGAAATCCTCTCGGATGTAAAATCGCTATCGAAGCACTGCAAATTGTAAAAGATGAAAATCTTTTGGAAAATGCAAAAAATATGGGCGAGATATTTCGCAGGGAAATATGCGCTTTCAAGTCAAAAATGATTGAACTTGTAAGAGGCAAAGGATTGTTGAATGCCGTAATAATAAAACCGGTAAACGGAAAAACCGCATGGGATGTATGTATTGCAATGCGAGATGAAGGAGTATTGGCAAAACCAACTCATGAACACATTATTCGTTTTGCTCCACCATTGATTATTAAAGAAAATGAATTGCTGGATGCAATTGAGCGAATAAAAACAGCGATAACAAAAGTTGAAAATATGTAATTTTCCAACAGCCGTCCTTACGAATACGATTAACTTTTGTTTAACCAAATTGCGAAAACAAGGTTTCAATTCGTTTACGTTTTCGGCATTTTAACTTCTAAAATTCGGTCGGGTTGAGTTGATTGCAGCCTAGCGGAACAGAAAGTTTTATTTGACTGTCTGATTTGTGAAAAACTTTCAATATGCGAGCAGGTTGCCATCAGTTTTTCAAAAATAGTTTTGTAATTTTGCAGCAGATTGTTCATTGTATTTAATTATTTCAAAATTATATAAAATCTAATAAATAATTTCAATTACAGGCATTAAAATTAATTTAAAGTTGTTGATTATTACCTATTTATGCTTGATTTAATTGTAGATTATTATTATTAACCTTAATATAATATGTAATTCTTTCATTTTAAATCTTTTGTGCCTTTGTCGCCTTTGTTGAAATCGTATTGAAGTGAAATACCGTAAGTGTATTTATACGTAGTTCCATTATACAAAGTGTTGTTTATTATGCCGAAATTGTTGGAGTATGAGCCGCGTTTGAAATATATAATTTTCATTAAATAAATACGCATAATATATATATCTTCTCAGTAAAAACAAAAATATTATAATCATGGGAAGAAAAGTAAAATTGCTGGAAAATTATACACCCTCACAGATAAAATCAATCATGGACAGTGATGAAAAATACA
>JAISOH010000092.1 GCA_031275825.1 Prevotellaceae bacterium
TGTTACACATTCTATTTGCAAATCAAACTCACTTCGGAAAAAATCCGGGCATAATTTTTGCCTTGCTTTTCATGGTTAACTTATGTTAAAAACAAATTGCTTATATCGAACTCAGGTTAATAAGCAATCAACGAACAGTTTCACGCTTTTTTCATGCGGTTGCATATTCAACGGAATAAGTCCTAATCCGCTATTTTACTTTTTTCCAATAGCTAATCACGAAATTGTAATATTTTCCGAAAAATCAAGCATCAAATGGTAGATTATGTTTGTTGATTCTCCGGCTTTGTGACAGGAATAATATGAATATTCAAAGTCGGATTTTATTTGCTTTTTAGTCAATTCTTTTTCGGTACTTATCTCTGTGAAAGTATTTTGCAAAAGATGATTGATAAAATCGACATTCTCATGGATACCCATTTTAGAAACCACAAATCCCATCATTCCTGCGGTATGACTGTGAAACTGATATTTGTTTTCATTTGTAAAGCGAGCGATACCGTTAGATATATATTTGCCGTTCAGTCCTGTTTCCCCATTTTGATTAACATTGTCTAACCGCTTACATTCAATGATATAGTAGGCGTCATCATCTTTATATGGATTTACCTGTAAAATTCTAATATCTGCTCTACCTTTATTTTCGGAAGTTTCTTTGTCAAAATGATAGTTTGCCAATGGCGGATTGGCTTTTCTGAAATCTATATTTTTCAAATACTTTTTTGAAAGAAAAATATCTCTGATTGCGTTTTCATCATTTAAAGGCGCTTTTGTTTTTGTTGCGATTATACAGGAATATGCTATGATAATACCCGCCAGAATATCTTCAAAGGTTGTATTGAAATATGCCACATTGTACTCAAAGACAGTAGCGTCCAATGTTTGATTATTCATTGTTTCCCCTCCCTGCTTTGAGTATTGCATCAGCAAATTCTTCTACATCTAAATACCCGACAGCCTTGTGCCACAATCGTTTTTCGTTGGGTTTGAATATATAGAAATATTCTTTTTCAAAGCCTCGAACATCTTTTTGCACGAAGAGCCGGTCAGTGATTTTTGTTGCTCCCAATTTAATTATTTTGTTAAATATACCTGCCGTATCTGTTTGTTTATTTATCCAAACAATCTGTTGTGTATATTCTGATTGGGGAATGACTTTAAAAAACATTCCCACAATCCGGTTTGTATGCCATATTTCAACAATAAATCTTTTCCCGATTTTCTCAAAGTTAGAAGTAAAACGCTCTGTGAATAAATTAGCATAATCGTTCAGTATTTTATCATTGATTTTGCAGGGAAGAAAAAGTTTTTCGTGTCCTTTGTGGCGCATTAGTAATGGAATTATAACATTCTTGCCATAATCTATCAATGTTTGTTCTTCATTATTCAATGAAAACGACTTAGTAATTAAATTATTTATAAGAATCAATGTTTTGTCAATTTCACTTTGGTTGTTTATGCCATTTGATTCTTCTTTTATCTTTAATTCTTCAATTTGCTTTGCATTTTGAACAATATCATTAATCTGTAAGTATGGGAACGAAAAACGCTCAATGTCATTTATTTGTTGCTCTATCATGATACCCGCAGTAGAAGATATGTGTAATATATAATAAGCAAAAAGCGTAGAATTCATTAAACTTGCCAACAAATAATAATCGTCACTACTTTTATTTTTTCTGAATTTGATAGAAGTTATTTTATCCGTAAAAAGTATTTTACTTTGAGAAACTGCAGAAACAGATTCCAAACAAGTATTTACAGTTTCCTTTATTAATAACATGGGTGGCGAAAAAACGTCTTCGCATATCTTGCCATTTTCTCTATATATGTAACCAACCTCAGACAAATCCCATTTATCGTGCTGATTATTTATATGAAACTGTTGAATTTCCTTTTTGTTTAAATCCAAAAAATCCCATCCAACAAGATTGCTTGTATTTATCTTTTTGTTTCCATCAACTCTTTTTATGCCTTGCTTAATTAAAGTATTTTCATCAAACGAATCTTGTATTGTTTGATAATCTTCTTTTAATCGTTTTATAAAATTAAAATCCAGATACGAGCCATAGACCAGCACTTTCCACAACCAGTCATATTTCTTCAATCTGTCTTGTTGTACGGTTTGAATGTCGTGTCGATAAATGGAAAATATTTTAAACATTGAAAAGAAACGGCTCGGTTTCAATGTGATATGTTCAATAAGATTGAAATCTGTATTCTTTCCATTAGCATAGCCAAAAAACAGTATACAGGCGGGAGCAATGGCTTTATCATTCGATTTATCAAAAACTTCTCTTCTGACAGGCGCTAATTCAAAAACTCTTTCAATCAAGTAATTATGCAAAAAGTATTGTCTAAAATCTTTACTTTGCAAATTATACAACACTTTGCTTGTTACGATTAAAGCGCATTTTGTATTTGCCGTAGAAAAATCACTGCTACGCAACAAGAATGCCTGCGCTATTTCTTTGTTACCTATATCAATAACAGGTTCTGGCTGTCCTTTTTTCCGTTTTTCTATATATTCAACATATAACGGCTCTTTCTTTGTCTTTTGTTTTTCATTTTTTCCTCGAAACCACGGCGGATTGCCGATAATAAAGTTAAATTTAAAATCATTCTGTTTGAAAATGGCATTAAATTCTTTTGTTTCGTCGAAAAAATCCTCACAGAAAAAATTTGTGCCTTTCAGACAGGGGAATGTAAAGCCTGTAATTTCCGGTGGGTTCATATAATCCAGCAAGGTAAGGTAAATAGAAAAGATTGCCACCTGTACAGCACTTTCGTCTTTGTCAATGCCATAAATGTTATTTTGGGCAATACTTTTTACGCCTTCCTTGAATTGCTCCTTGTTTTCCGGCGCATTTTCCCTATATTTTTCAATCAGTTTCCGCAGCGTCTCCACGAGAAAAATTCCTGACCCGCAGGCAGGGTCTAATACCTTACAATTACATGTATGATTGTCTATTATGAATTTTTCTACGGTTTCCGACAATATATAATCCACTAAAAACAATGGCGTATAATATGCTCCCTGTTTCGCTTGATTTTTACCTCCAATGAAATATTCATATACATTGCTGATAAATTCAACGGGAATAACCGAAAAATCATATAAATCGAACAGGGATTGCTGTCCTGTGGAAATTTCCTGACTGTTCAGCAATCTTATTAAAATAAAATATGCCTCTTTCGGTATTTCCTGATACTCACTGTCTTCCAAACGGAATAAATCCCCATTAAAACCGACTTTCTTATCTGCTAATGTATTAAAAAACTGTTTAGCACGGGTTGGTTGTTGAAGTATCTCACAAAATTCCAGGTTTGTCCGTTCTTTTGATTCGCCGTCAAAATATATTTTCACTTTCCGGTCAATCAAATAGCGGACAAAAATAATTTTACCTAATAGAGCATTTGTGATTTTTATATATCGTTTTTTTGTTTCTTCGCCGTTTTCGCCAACCGGTGGAAATTGTTTTATAATCTGTTCTCTTGCGGCGCCAATATTGTCTAATAGCTTATGATCTACCCTGTTTTTGAAACTTAGTTCCTTCTGATAAGTTTCCCATGTTTTACCCGTAACTAAATTGAAATAGGAAAAATCATCTAGTTTTTGATTTCCCAACTTTTCAAGCAGGCCTTTATTTTTGCCCGATTCAAGTAAGTGAAATCCATTGTATATTTCAACACCTCCGGTTTCAACAATGATTACAACTGGAATCTCATTAAAATTCCAGATAATTCTGTGTAAATCTGATTTGTTTTGAGGATTTTCAAAAAACAAAATCAATGGCTTATTATCAAAGCAGAAGAAGGCGTCGGGATTCAGTAATTCCAAACGCCGGCTTACCCGATTTGAGAAATGTAAATTTGATTTCCATTTCTTATCGTTGGCAAAATAAAGACCGTCTTTGCATGAACCATCTTCATTTTTCAATTCTAATTCGAATAATATGTCGCTTAATTGTTTCATATCGTAATCTCCATTTTTCAAACACGGAACGGATAAACTCTTTGGACAAGCCTTCCGTAGCGGCAAATAAAGCTATGGATCTTAATTGATTTTCCAATTTCTTTGTTGCAAGATTCCACGTTGTAAAGTTACAACTTTTTCTTCGAAAATACGCTACTGTGGAACATCTACTTACACAAACTGCACTTGTGTGGATTCAGGATACAAAATTTATTTAATCCGGCCTTTTATCCTTTTAATAAAGAGAGATGGTATTCCGGTGCTTGCAGGCAGGCAAAGGTAATTCCGTGTTTTTTCACGCCCGTACAAGGTCGTGCCGCTTCGCGGTTCCGTGGAAAAACTTCCACATTCGCTTCGCCATGTCGTATTTTTCCCGAAAACCTTGATGGACTAAAACACTCTTATTTGTACAACAGGAAAAGTGAATGGTTTGGGAAATGTAACTAAAATTCCATCCGAAAATTCGTGGACTACTGAAATAGGCGCTGTTTTAAATCAAGGATATTGAGGAATACAATATTTCTGCTTCTGGTGTTACATATACCAGATTTTATTGTAAAATAAAATATCAATATCCGCGAAGTTAATTTTTTATGCCTCGAATACACTAATTTGTTCGAATTAGCCTTTCTCCCTTCCTTCCGGTTTTATCGGAAGATTTCTTTTGATAACATCGGAAAATGTTGCATCTTTGCAGTAAATTAAATTTTATCAATATGTTACGGCAGGAAGAAGTTGCAACTTGTGCCTTCCTGGAAATACTTAACCGAATAACCGTACTCCATACTTTGCAAAAAACGGAGGATTGCAAAACATTTAATATATTTCCAGACAGTTTAGCGTCGGATTGTCAATGAAAGAGACGATATTTGAATAGTTAAGTATAATACAATCAACAATTTTGTCCGTTGTCATGTTTCCGGTACGAAGCCATATAATTTTGGGTGGGAAATTTCGTACAAGAGATAAATCGAAAAAATCAGCATCGAAAGTTACAATGGTGAAACCGTTTTTCTTGGCAAATTGCCATATTTCCATGTCATTATGGTTATTCAATCCGACGGATTTTACATGCAGGCAATCGGCAAAACCGGCAGGGAGCCTGTTCAATATTCGGAATGAAATATTTTGATCGAAAAGAAGTTTCATTCATTCAGATGTATTGTAAGGTACGTTCCCGACGTGCGGCAAAAGCAAGGCAAGCAAGAATATCCTGTCGAGTAAGTTCCGGAAAATCGGCAATGATTTCGTCATGCGACATGTTTTCCGACAACCATTCAAGCACATCGTAAACCGTGATGCGAGTATCTCTCACACAGGGTTTCCCGAAACGTTTTTCGGGATCGATCCTGATAATGTCATTATAACTGTTCATTTTATTATTTATTTGTGTACAAAAATACAAGTAAAATTTCATTCTTACATATCCTTCAATAGCTCTCTTACTTGAATTTCGAGATTAGGCAGATAATTGACAATGATTAACCATAAAATGTCTTCCGATACAGTATCATAACCATGTATGATCCGATTGCGGGTATCTCTTACACAGGATTTCCCCAAACGTTTTTCCGGCAAAAAACTTCCTATTTCAGTAATTGCCTGCTCAATATCTTTCAAATAAATCTTATTGTCTGGCATAAATCAACTGTTTGGAGTTATCAATTTGCTCACGCATAAAAACATTTCGAATTGCTTTATCTTCCAACAAATCGACGGGGCGTTTAAATAAATCCTGCAAGGCAAATTTCAAATTAAAATAACTGTCGGCATATTGCAGGGGATTGGAAGAATCGATTTCGACAACCATGTCAATATCACTGTCGTCATTGAAATAACTTGTCAAGACAGAGCCGAATACATATAACGATTTTACATTGTTCTGCCGACAAAGTACAGTTAAATTATTTTTATAGGCATCCAAATACATCTTACTCATTCTTAAATCGTTTTACAAATATACATGGAATATTCCAAATACGCGCAAAAGACAAAAATTTTCCGTGAAATTCCAGAACTCCTTTCCTCCCAATAACAACGGCATTTCCCGACTGAAAATCGGAAAATGCCGGTACGCCGGATTTCGAGGCCGGTTACTTTTCCGCCTCTTTAACCGTCCCCTTAATCTGCAATGTAATAGATTTGGAACCTCCGCTGTAAGTTACCGTCAGGGATTTGGAGAAAGGTCCGACAGCCGCAGCATTGTAAGTTGCCTGCACGTAGCCGCTTTTTCCCGGTTCAACAGGCTCTTTGGTCCAACCCGGCGTAGTACAGCCGCACGAAGGTTTCACGTTTTGGATGACAATCGGCTCCGTGCCATTGTTCACAAATTCAAACGAGAAAGTCTGCGGGACGCCTTGCTGAATCTCGCCGAAATCATGCGTAGTCGATTTGAATACAACAGTCGAATCGGCCGTTTGTGCATTAACCGCCAAATTAAAAAGACATACAAGCGCTAAAAGAAACATCTTTTTCATACGCAAATGAGTAAACGAGTAAACAAGTTGACGAGTAAACAAATGCGCATTTTCATTCTCCCGGGTGTTTGTTAAACATAATTGTTTCATAAATAAATACGTTTTTAAGTTTATAATTTTTATCGCTGCAAAGTTCCAAAGAACTTCTTCAAGATGCAAAATTTTCAAATCAAAAAATTGTAGCATTTACGTCAAAACAATAATTTACGACATAATTTTTAGTACATTTGCGCATGTTTACATTAAAAAAATCGACTTGGACACTGAAATTGTTTGTATCCGTCGTGAACATTGCGGCAATGTTGACTTTGGAGCTGTTTTGGTTGCACAACGCCTACCGAAAGGAATATAAACAATTCCTTACGGACGTCGACAATTCTTTTGATTCGGCCGCTCGGAAAGAACAGACCTATCGAATCCCGATAAGCGATATTATAAATCCCGGCGATGTAACAATTCAAAGCTGCGGGAAGGAAGAAATAAGAATTATCCGACAATGTCCCTCTTCGGATACAATCACTTTCAACAACATATCGGGGCAATCGCTGGAAACATTTATTCACAGGGCATTTTACGAATTGCGGCAAAACATTACGCCGCTGAATATATACTGTCTGTCAGACCTGTTTGCAGGCGAACTGCAGGAAAAAAATATTCTCGCTTCGTTCTCTATCGACCATTTCGACACGGCCAGCGGTAAGATATTGGAAACAACTGCCGATGTGCGGAACCCGATAAGACCTGTGAAATACGCCGTCACCACGAATATTTCCGCCCATACCAGTCTGCGGGCGAACCTGCAGTTCGCCAATGCCGCCGTTTTCAAACGAATGACGGGAGATATTGTGCTTTCCACCGGTCTGGTATTAATAGGGTTGATGAGTCTTTTCCCGATATTAAACTTTTTTCGGCAGAAAGAGAGGAAGACCGCGGAAATAAACGCGCCGGTTGCCAATGAGAAAATATTCAAAATCGGCTGTTATTGTTTCAATCCCGAAAAAAACGAACTAAGTTATTCGGACAAAGTGATATACCTCAATAAAAAGGAAAATGCAATTCTGCGTACGCTGTGCGAAAAAAACGGTAATGTGGTGGAACGGAATTTCCTGCTAAACGAACATTGGGGAAATACAGGGATTATTTATTCCCGCAGTCTGGATACTTATATTACAAAGTTGCGCAAATATTTAAAGGAAGATTCATCCATACAGATAATAACCATAAAAAGCCAGGGATATAAATTGCTTTTTCCGTAGCCAAAACAATTTGAGATTGGATACCGGTTGTTTATTACCTTCCTAAAATACAAGTCATAGATGAGGCTGTCTCAAAAGTCCTCTTGAGACAGCCCGTTCAAATTAAAAATTAGAGCAAAATCTTGATTTTATTCGCATTTTGCCACAGATAATTTTATGCCGAGATAATCCTTATTAAAATCAGATTTCTCTCCGGCCCAATGCATTATGGTAAGATAAGAGCCACTCGGTATTCGTTTGTTTGCGTCTATAACGTGTGTTTTCTCATTGCTTACCACTTCACCTTTGTAAATAACCCGAACAGTAACAGTGACTTTGTAATCATTCTTGTTAGTCAGCGAATAACCGACTTCAGTTTTATTTCCGTGATTTACAAATGGTTCTACATTACCCGTTATTTTACATTGCCCCCATTGTGCATTAGCGCTCAACGTAAAGCAAATTACAGTTAAAAAAATAAATATATATTTTTTCATACCTGATGTTTCATAATGTAAATGAGTAAACAAGTTAACGAGTTGACGAGTAAACGAATACTCATTTACATGCTCTTGAGTGTTTGTTAAACATGATTGTTTCATATTCGATTAACAATTACTTTTTTTAGCCGTACGACTGCCAAGTTTAAGAATATATTCTCCATTGATTTTTTAATAGCGTCAGAACAAGCAAAAATTCTACCGTCCTAACGACCTGATTTTGAAAAAATTCCAATGGCATTGGTACGTTCTGCACAGCGTTTCGGTGTAAGTACAAACCATCCGTTTTCGTTTTTAATCGTATGGAATTACATACGGTTAAAATTCGGGTTGTAGATTTGTTCCTGCAAGCCCGAAAAATGTATCACTGTTGCCGCTGCTTAAACGCGGCGCTAATTTTGTTCCAAAAACTGTCGTTTTGCAACTTTTTATCCATATATGAGCGCAATTCCGAAAAATTCATATCTTTTGTTTCGGAATAAATTTTTGCCTGAATTGTGTTCTTCATTTCAACGCAATCAAAATCTTTTTCAAATGCTTTCATAATCTATCAAATCTTTGGGATTTCTAATTTCTATTGTGATACTGCTCTTTCAAGAAAACATTTAAGATTGTTCTCCATAAAAAAAGCCCTTTCGGGCTTTTTTCAGTAATTGTTCTTTTTCGGTTCGAAGTAGGCCTGCGGATGCAAACAGGCGGGACAAGTCTGCGGAGCGCCCACTCCCGTATGAACATATCCGCAGTTGCGGCACTGCCATTCAATCTCTTCCGGCTTTTTGAACACGGTACCGTCCAAAACATTAGCCAAAAGTTTGCGGTAACGGATTTCGTGCTGAACCTCTACTTTGGCTATCATTTTGAAAGCAGCCGCTACCTGGGGAAAACCCTCTTCCGCAGCTATTTTGGCAAATTCGGGATACAAATCTTCCCATTCTTCCTTTTCGCCCTCGGCGGCAGCCAGCAGGTTTTGTTCGGTCGTTCCGATAATACCCGCCGGATAACTCGCTGTGATTTCTACCATTCCGCCTTCCAGAAACTTGAAAAAGCGTTCAGCATGTTCCTTTTCCTGTTCGGCCGTTTCAAGAAAAACACCGGCAATTTGTTCGTAACCTTCTTTTTTCGCTACACTTGCAAAGAATGTGTAACGGCTCCGCGCCTGACTTTCGCCGGCAAAAGCTTTCAACAGATTTTGCTCTGTTCTCGTTCCTTTAATACTTTTTTCTACCATGATAAAATAAATTTTCGTTATGCCAATATCTATTTGCAAACACAAATTTAGATGAAAATTTTGAATTTGACAACAGATCATTATAAATGGGTGAATTTCAAACAGTACGGGTGTTTCCGCTCCGCTTGCGCAGCGATTGCATGGAGACATCTATATTATTTTGGTGCGGTTGCTTTGGCTTCAAACCGCTTTATTTGCATCTTCAAAAAATTCTTTTTAGATTTGTAGCTGATTTAATTTATAAGATAGAGAATGATACGTACCATTTTTACACCGAAAAGCAACCGAATCAGCTTGCCGATTCCGGACAAATACATAGGAACGGAATTGGAAATAACCGTTTTTCCTCTCAAGGAAATTTCAATGGCTGCGACAGAAACGGAAAAGGAAGACCGTATTGACCGCTCTTTTGGCGCCTGGGCCGACATGGAGGGAAGCACGGAAGAAATTTGCGCTGAAATCAGAAACA
>JAISOH010000176.1 GCA_031275825.1 Prevotellaceae bacterium
TATATATGACATAGTTAATAACTTATTATTACGATGCAAAGATAATACTTTTTTTTGATTCACAAATATTTGTTGTTATTTTTTTGCATCGTTATTAACCAAATTTCTCCAATTTAGGTTGATTCCTTCGAGGCTGGCACCTGTTGATTCTGTCATATTTGCCGTCATCGTTCCTTCCGGATCGGGTACGGAATTGCTTGAATCATCGTCATTTTTGCTGCAGGCAATCATGCTCAGCATAAGAATCATCATCAGGGCTTTTGCCCAATCAATCTTAAAAACTTTCATAAAAATCTATTAATAAACTTTCTACTCTTAACGATTTTCGAATACTCGTTCTGCTCATTTATTTCAGGTGGATTTGCAAAATTTTATTTCCATCGATTGTCCTTACTGAAAGCCTTTGCTTCGATACGCACATAAAAAAAGCGCGGACAAACTCAATTATCTGCACTTGTGGTTCTCGACTACCTAATCCGTAAAATAAATGAATAAAGCCCACGCCGAAATGGCATGAACGTTATCGCATTATTCCCGGTAGCTCTAATGAAATTGTCGAGATTTCACGTAACCAGAATAAAAGCTAAACGCTTTTTCCAATAAATTTATAATGTGCGTACGGTTTGCCTGTTTTTTAATTCATAAGCATACAATATTTACATTATAGATGCAAAGTTATAACATTATTTTACAATAATGCAAATTTTATGTATTTTTTTCTTTGTTAGGCATAAAACCTGCCGCAAATCGGAATATTGTTTTATGCAACATAAAAATAGAGGCAAATATTTTCGGAAATGAAGAGGATATTATGACTTTTTTATATTTTTGCAGTCTGTAACATTCGGTAAATTTTGAAAAAAACGGTTCAAAAA
The DNA here is from genome assembly GCA_031275825.1 of Prevotellaceae bacterium. Classification (GTDB taxonomy): domain Bacteria; phylum Bacteroidota; class Bacteroidia; order Bacteroidales; family UBA932; genus JAIRKV01. The sequence goes on from JAISOH010000176.1 coordinate 876, forward strand.
ATTATAGACAAACTTCTTTCGTTCGGCGACAGAAAAACGCTGATGATACTTGCTTTAATAGTAGGTTTTGCCGGAGGTTTGGCTGCCGTATTGCTGAAGCATACAATTACAGGCGTAAAATTTTTATTGACAAGCTGGTTTAACGCCGAAACCGGAAGTTTGCTGTATCTTGCATATCCCGGAATAGGGATTCTGATTACGGTTTTTTTTGTAAAATATTTTGTTCGCGACAATATAAGTCATGGTATTACACGGGTTTTATATGCAATATCGCGTAAAAAATCGAAATTAAAATCACACAACTGTTATTCATCAATCATAGCAAGTTCGTTTACCATAGGTTTCGGAGGATCGGTGGGCGCCGAAGCGCCGATAGTATTAACAGGCGCCGCCATTGGTTCTAACATAGGACAGTATTTCAGGCAAAATTATAAGGCAATAACTCTGCTTATCGGTTGCGGCGCTGCCGGAGCGGTTGCGGGAATATTTAAAGCACCGCTTGCAGGAGTTGTTTTTACTCTCGAAATTTTAATGCTTGATTTAACCCTTTCGTCAATAGTTCCGCTTCTCATATCTTCGCTTTCTGCAACTTTGGTATCGTATTTGCTGCTTGGGCGCGATGTGGAATTTTCAAATCTGACTACAGACTTTTTGATGCATAACATTCCATTTTATATTGTGCTGGGTTTATTTTGCGGATTTGCTGCCTTATATTTTACCCGAGCAACGCTTGCAATAGAAAACAGACTGTCGAAAATATTGAAACCTTATAAAAGATGGATTACAGGCTCGGTAGGTCTTGGCGTTCTGATATTTTTACTTCCTCCGCTTTACGGCGAAGGTTACGACATACTGTCGTCTCTGCTTACGGGCAATTCGGACGATATTTTTCGTGACAGTTTATTTTATGCATACAAAGATACCTTGTGGATAATGTTTATATATCTTGCCGCAATCATAATTTTCAAAATTGTGGCAATGGCGTTCACCAATGGTTGCGGTGGAATAGGAGGGACTTTCGGACCAACGCTTTTTACAGGCGGAATAGCGGGATTTCTAACTGCAAAAATAATAAACACGCTCGGCATTGCAAATGTTCCGGAAGTAAATTTTACGCTTGTGGGAATGGGCGGAATGATGGCCGCCGTGATGCACGCTCCTTTAACGGCAATATTTTTAATTGCAGAAATAACAGGCGGTTACGATTTGTTTTTCCCTTTGATGATTGCTTCGGTATGCGCATTTTTGACAAACCGTTCATTTGAACGTCATTCGATATATACGCGCAGACTTGCTTTGCGCGGAGAACTTATTACACACAATAAAGACCAGGCGGCATTGACGCTTTTAAATATCACTAATTTGATTGAAAAAGATTTTACAGCCATCAAATTAAATGATAAACTTGGAGATTTCATAAAAATAATTTCGGTATCAAATCGCAATATCTTTCCTGTAGTTGACGATAACGGAAAACTGCTCGGACTCGTTTATCTCGACAGCGTACGCCGAATAATGTTCGACAGCAAATTTTACGAATCGGTTTATGTTCGCGACTTTATGTTTCCCTGCCCCGCAACAATACATGTTAATGATGCAATGAATGTTGTTGTAAAAAAATTTGAAGAAACAAAAAAATGGAATTTGCCTGTTGTTGACGAAAACGGCATTTATCATGGGTTTTTGTCCAAATCGCAAATACTCACCGCATACAGAGACATTATGGTTGAAGTTTCCGATGAATAAATTAATAATAAATTTTTTACGCAGATATGGTTTAATTGTTTCTTTATATTTTGTTTACCATTAATAAACAAATTAAACCGTATATAATTGTTCCTTACAAATAAAAATCAGCAAAAGATAAGACAGTAACATTTCCAGTCGGTAATATATTTCTTTTACTTTGCCTTGATACAAAACCAGTCGAAGCAAAGTGCCAGAAAAAAGCATTAAAAAAAATTGCATGCAGATAATAAGCCCCGTTGGGAATTGAGAGTTGAGAATGGATAATAAAAGAGGTTGTCTTAAAACTCCGGTTTCGTCATTGCGAGCCGTTAGGCGAAGCAATCCAAATGTTGATTATCAATGGCTTGCTTCGTCGCTGCGCTCCTCGCAATGACTATAAAATACCATTTTAAGACAGCCTCTAAATCATTAGCGCAGAGCAACGCACTGTGAACAAAACGAACGAAATGAACAAAACACTGAAAGAGGCGAAAGCAAAAACATGTTTTTTTGAAGATTTTTTAATGATATTTTCATTCGGTTTTTTCATTATTAATGTTTATTTTTCAGATTTACATCGCAAATCTATAAATAAAATATTAATTCAAACAATGCTTGTCTTTAAATTTTTATTTATAAAAATTTTCTCAAAATTAAAAAAATAAGATTAATTTTGCAATTTAATTTTTAAATTATTATACGATATGAAAAAAATATTGTTTGTATTGCTGGCATTAAGCCTGTTTGCCTGTAAAAGCAGTAAAAAGGAAACGCAGGAACTTGAATTTGGCTATCAGGAAAAAGAAATAAAACCTGAAACATATTACTCGGAAGATGTAACATTTACTAATGAAAAAGAAAACTTTACGCTTGCAGGAACCTTAACCCTGCCTTCGCACAAAGGCGTTTTTCCTGCGGCAGTACTGATTTCCGGAAGCGGCGCGCAAAACCGCAACGAAGAGATAATGGGGCATAAACCATTTCTTGTGTTAGCCGACCACCTTACGCGTAACGGCATTGCCGTATTGCGTTTCGACGACAGAGGAGTTGGCGAATCGGAAGGATACAAACCGGAGGCAACTACGGAAAATTTTGCCGATGATGTAGAAGCGGCGGTAAATTATCTTTTGTCGCGCAACGAAATCGACAAAACAAAAACAGGATTAATCGGACACAGCGAAGGCGGAATTATTGCGCCAATGCTTGCCGCAAAATCAGATAATATTGCATTCATTGTTTTGCTTGCAGGTACGGGTATTCAAGGCAAAGACTTAATGCTGATGCAAACGGCTCTTATGGCAAAAGCAATGGGAACAAGCGACAGCATGATAGAACGGTCAACCGCCGTAAACAAACAATTGTACGAACTGATATGTAGCATTGATGATATAAAAGAACGTGAAGAAAAAGCAACAGAACATATCAGGCAATATTTATCCAAAATTCCGCCCGCAATGAAAGGCGGTAAAACAGATGAAGAACTTGTTTCGGGATTGCTGAAAGAAATAAATAACCCGTGGATAGAATATTTCCTGCGTTACAATCCTGCTCCGGCGCTTGAAAAAGTGAAATGTCCGGTGCTGGCTCTGAACGGAAGTAAAGATTTGCAGGTTCCGTCAAAAGTAAATCTGGAGGCTGTAAAAACTGCGCTTGAAAAAGGCGGAAATAAAAATTTTGAAGTTAAAGAACTGGACGGGCTGAATCATCTTTTTCAGGAATGTAAAACAGGTTCGCCGACAGAATATGCTACTATAAAACAAACCTTTTCGCCTGTTGCATTAAACGAAATTTCAAACTGGATACTTGATAATGTGAAATAACGTAAGCATATTGATACATATATAAAATGTTTCTTAATATGAAACATTCATAACTTTGAATATATTTTTAAATTATTTTACCTTTGCACAATTTTAAAAAATTGACATGCAAAACAAAAAGGCGTCATATAAAATTTATATTCAAATAATTCTTGCCAATATTTTCTGGGGATTTTCGTTTGTATGGACTGATATTGTTCTTAAATCCGGCATTACGCCGATTACGCTTGTTTTGATGCGAATGATTTTTGCAACAATTTTACTTGGCTTGTGGGCAAAGCATACGGGAAACATTCAAAAAATAAAAAGCAAACATTTGAAATATTTTTTAGGACTGGCAATGTGCGAGCCGTTTTTGTATTTTTTATGCGAAACATACGGGCAAACAATGGTATCGCCAACAGTTACAAGCGTTATTGTTGCAACCATTCCAATGTTTACATCCATTACTGGTTTTGTTGTTTTGAAAGAACAAATCGGATGGTCAACCATCATCGGTATTATTGTTTCGATGGCTGGCGTTATTGCCGTTGTTTTTGCCGGCGACAGTGATTTAAGCGGACAGTTTGTTGGCGCTGTTTTGATTTTCGGATCTGTTGTTTCCGCTCTTGGATACGCTGTTCTGGTGAAATATATAATGCATAGATATAATGCAACTACTCTCGTTTTTTATCAGAATTTGACAGGTTTGATATATTTTATTCCATGCTTTCTTATTGTTGATGTTTCGCATGTGGGCGATATGAAATTTACATTTGAAGCGATTTCATCTCTTGTTCAGCTTTCTGTTTTTGCATCGGTTATTGCTTTTATTTTTTATTCTAATGCCGTGAAAGCCTTAGGCGTAACAAAATCGGGAGTTTTTTGTTATATTATTCCCGTATTGACTGCTCTGTTTGCATTTTTTATGATAGATGAACATCTTATGATTGCACAATGGTTTGGAATGGCTACGGTAATATCCGGTTTATTCATTTCACAACTGACCAAGATATGACAGTAAATTTTGCAGATAAAATTAATTTCCGTCAGAAGCAATCTCATGATTGCCGACAATTGGAAACAAAGTTGCCACTTTGCTGCAAGTCGAATGTTAATTGACTGTTTGACAGTTCACTGTTTAATAATTTATAAATAAACAAATATAAATAAACAAAAAAAAACCAATCAATAGTTAAATAGCAAATTATTCAGACTTGCAGCAAAGCAAAAACTTTTGCCGAAAGGCATTTATAATGAATTAGCGACTGATTTATTTCTGTTTATATTGCATCTTTCTTGGCGTATTCCGAAAATTCGCAGCCGAAAGTATCAGCCAGATAATTATCCAGTTCATCTGCCTTAAAAGCAAGATTTGTTATATTGTTTTGTAATTCGGCAGCATATTTTTCGCACAAAAGGTCGGAAATATGTATTCGATATGAAATAAATATCTGATTATTTTCAAGTCCTAATTGATAAGGCTGTATTACTCCGCCAAGCAAATATTTAAGCACCGGTTCCAAATCCTTTTTAGGCAAAATATTTATCGGCGATGTGCAGAATAAATATGCACGGTCATAAACAAACATTCTTATTTCGGAACTTCCTTTGTGAAATTTCCATGCTTCGTAGCCTACGCGTGCAATTACAGGATTGATACCCATAGCTTCAATCGCTTTTTCGCAAAATTGAGCGAGATCTGTAAGTTGTTGTTCCTTAAAAATATTTTCCGACAGTTTTTCGCCGCATGATGGGCAATATTCTGTTTGGTCTGATATTAGCGTGTCGCAACTGCTGCACTGTATGTTGAATTTTGTTTTGTCGAGAGATTCTATTTCCGATAAAATTTTATTCAAACTTTCAACAGGAATACCAAATCCCATATTGTCGGCATCTTCGGTGATTTTGCTTGCTGTGATTGCTACAAGTTCGCTGTTTTCGTTAAACATTGGACCGCCGCTGTTTCCGGGATTCACCGCTGCATCTGTCTGTATATAATATTTGTTTCTGATTAACTGTTTTGGAGACGATACCGTTCCTTCTGTTACTGTAAAAGGCATTCCAAACGGATATCCTGCAACGTTCAATTTTTGTCCGATTTTAACTTCGCCCGATTTTGAAATTTTGATTTCGGGAAGATTGGAAAAATCGCCTTCAACCAGAAGCAGGGCTACGTCAAGGTCGGGATTTACAAGAGTAACATTTGCCAGAAAAAGATTTTTATCGTTATCCTGAATTGCCACTTTTTTGAAACCTTCTACAACATGGTAATTGGTTACAAACATATTGTGCTGTTTTACATAGAAGCAACTGCCTGTGCCGTTTGCATGATTTACTTTATAAATTGTTTTGTGTATATTTTGTTCCATTTTAATTTTTTTTTTAAGATTTGACTTTTGTTTATTATATAAAATTTATGAAAAGATTAATGTATTATTTTTTGAAAAATGAAGACATCATTTTCTTTATTCCGTCTGAAATTTGTGCGGCATAATCTGAAAAGTCGGAAATCATTGTTAAATCTCCGTTCATTATTTTTTCCATTGCTTTGTGTAAAATCGGAGCGGCTACATCTAAACGTTGTGCCGATGCTCGTTGCATTGCATTTATAACCAATGCATTTATATCATCCTGTAAATTGTTGTAATAATACATTTCGTAAAATTTGTACGTAGCCATAACGCAAACGTATAAGTAATCTTCGTTTTGAATTGCCGATGAAATATTATCATATACCTTTTCAAAATTGTGTTGAATATTTTCGAGGCTTGAACGGCGTTTTGGCGGAATAAATGTTTCTACGTAATACAAGTCTTCGGCAAGTTTATCTTTGGGTATTGCCGCCAATTTTTGTATAAAATCTTTTCCGCGGGCTACAACTTCGGGAAGAGGAATATCTTCGCGATCGTGTTCATAAACCGCTTTGCTTAAATCGTTCAGCAACTGTCCCTGAGGATGCGCATAATATGAAATTTTATAGAATGTTGTTGCAATAATATTCCATGCATATCCGTATTTACGGTCGGTTTCAAAAAATTTGATGTTGTCAAGACATTCTTTAATACTTAATTGAAGCACATCGTAAACTGTATCTACTGTTTTATTATCGTAAGGCGTAATTTTGGGTTCATATATTCTTTCTGCTCCAAACTTGGTAACAAATTCATCGTCATACTTGTCGCCGGTAAAACAAATTTCGTCGAAAATATAATATATCTTCCACGGATTTATAAGTTCAACAGGACACGAATACTCAAAATTCAATTTGCCATCGTTCAGTATTATTTGCGCAAGGTTCAGATTGTTAAAGTTAAGTCCTGCAACTTGCCTGAGTAAAGGTATGGCATTTTTTTCGGGTATTGATAAAAACGGCGCTGTAATTTTAATCCGGTCGTTTTCCAGTTTAATGTTCACAATTATTGAACCATGAGGAATATTAAATTCTGTTTCTGCCTGATTTCCGTATTTTCTGCGAAATTCGGGATTCAGATAATTTAAAAATTCTTTAAATGATTTGTGATACTCTTGACTGTCAAAAGCATCTAAACTTCTGTCCCATGCATCTAAATTCATTTTACTTGCAGTTGAAGAAATTGTAGATAAATTAAATGTTAAAGTTTGTTTCATATTAACCTTTTTTATTATTAAAAATTATTTTTTGCAAAGGTAATTATTTTATTAAAACGAGTATGAAATGTTGATATTTTTTTGAAAAAATATTTTATTTTTAGTGATATTTATTTGATTTTTTGTCAGTTGTGACAATACAAAAAATCAGTCGAAATCAAATTTGCTTCGACTGATTGATTTTTTTTATTTTTATTTTACGGTTCAACTACAATAAAATGATTCACAAATCCGCTTGTTTCGTTTGTAAACCAAACTATTACACTGTAATCTTTTGCTACTGCACTGACAACGCCTTTATCTTCAACCGTTAATCCGTAGGTTGAATTTACCCATTCCGAAAATGACAGCTTTGTTCCGTCCTCGTAAACGTAAGGAACTCTGTCATCGCCAATTGGAAAGGAATATGGACTTGCGCAGAAAAGAGTACCGTCATCGGTAACAAAAGATGCTCTTGAATCTTCTTCTCCATCCGGTACCGTCAATGAGTCATCCGACATTTTATAAATATACGGCATATATTTTGCCGGAAAAGGATTAAGAAAACTTCCGCTTTGCGGTATCCGGATTACGCCACATGAATATTCGCCCATAACGCTTAATCCTGTAACCTCTTGCGGGCAGGGATATTGGGTAAATTTAAAATTGTTTTCGTCATAATTAACCATGTCGGGAGCAATTTCTCCAAATTCATAATTAGTGCCGTTAAGCACCCATTTACAAGAAATCCATGTACTTCCATCTGCATTAATTCTGCCTGTAAGGTATTTTCCATCAGCAGAAATCAAATCAGCATAAACTCCCTTGTATGAATTTCCGGTTATATATGAATCTGGGAAATCCAGCGGTGTGCTGACGCCGTTTTTTATCAAATATGGAGTATAAAAATAACCGTCGCCTTTTTCAAATTTCACGGTTGTACTTCCATCTGCCGTTACTTTTTTTGCAAAAGGTTTTCCATTGTCATCAACACCGCGCAATGAGAAAGAATTGTCTGATACAAGATCTGTATTTTCGGTACTGTACAACGCAGGTTCATAAGTATCATCGGCAATCTGATAAATGTCAAATACAATGCCGTTTATATCAAATTCGCCTGCAGCATAGCGTCCGTTAGGAGAAAGATGTTCTACAGGAATACCGCCCAGAGGCAAATCGTATTTTTTAGGTGTTCCGTGGTCTTGCATTACCTGTATTTCTGCTTTGTTGGACGGATTTGCATTATCAACAACAGTTATAATACCTTCGCGATTGGTAAGCGATCTTGACGGCTGAGCTGTAACAACAAGTTTATTATCCTGTTTTTCTACTATTATCCAGTCGATTTCTTCTACTGCATTCCAATTTGTCGTGCCTTTTATTTCAATAGTTTCAGGACTCTCGGCCTTGGAAGTAAAATGTAAAATTAACTGATTTAATACTATTGTTGTATTATCTACAGTGTCGTCGTTTTTACACGATAATACAAATATTGCAATGATTGTCAATGCAATTGAATTAAAAAAGAACTTGTTTCGTTTTTTCATTGATTTGGATTTATTTTTTGTTATTTTGTAAATTTAATTTGTCTAATAATTTATATTATCGGACAAAAATTTTTGCGAAGTTAAAGATTATTTTTTACTTGCAAATAACATATTTTTTGATTTTTTTAAAAACCATGACTGTAATATACTGTCATACTGTAATTTATTTTGTCTTATAATATAAATTATCGGACAGAAAAAAATTGGGGGAAGTGTTAAAAACAGAAATTAATGATGGAAGATTATTGCTTCCTGCTTCGGGCTAAAGCCCTTGCTTTCGCAATGACGGACAAACAAGGCGCAACACGTCATTGCGAGGAATGAAATGACGAAGCAATCCGGAGAAATGATAATGGACAATGACACATGGATTGCTTCGTCGCTATGCTCCTCGCAATGACGAAGCAATCTAAAGCAGGGGTAAAAAATGTTTTGCCCGAATAAAGAGAATAATAATAGACTTCTTGCGAAACTAACAAATCAATTCGAGATTGCAAATAGCAGCAATAAGGTTTGAACCTCAAACCGAATCGTTTACGCCGGTTGCGTATTGACTGTTCGAGGTTCTACCAAAACCCATGTAATCCAATAAACACAAACAGTTCACACATGAGGCGTGAACTTTCGCAGATTTATTCTCGAACACTTTCTTAATTTTCCAGATTCCTAAAAGTGAAAATAAGAGCGTTATCTCAATTATTTATTTTTATCAAGTCATACAATTTATTTATTCAATTCATGGTTTTATCAATTCCTCGCCGCCTTTTCTTCAAACGATAACTGTCTTTTGACAAAACGATAGTTATCTCTTCCTCAAACGATAGTTATCGTTTTAAAATTCATCGGTAATCGTTTTTAAAAAGATCAGTAATCAATTTTAAAGAGGCTGT
>JAISOH010000029.1 GCA_031275825.1 Prevotellaceae bacterium
ACGGTTACGCCTGCAGGCTCGCTTGCAAACTCGCAACAGTATTACGCAGCCTTAAATCCTGTATCGGACACTGCATCTAATGTTACAGCCTTGCAGTCGGTAACGTTTACAACGGAAGCCGTATTGTCGCCAGATGCCGATTTAATTACATATTCAATAGCAAATCAGATCAGCAGCATTATTAATATTGCCGACAAAACCGTAAATGTAGATATGCCCGCCGGAAGCGATGTTGCAAGTCTGACGGCAACATTTACCGTATCATCGGGAGCAGCGGTAACAGTTAGCGGCGTGCCGCAGGTTAGCGGAACAACCGTAAACGATTTTACAAATCCTGTTACATATACGATAGTTTCGCAGGATGGAAGCACAACAAACAACTGGACTGTTGCAGTAAGAACCGTATTAAATTCCGAAGCCTATATTATTACTTTCACAATTCCCGGTCAAGTCGGCAATACCATTATTGATGCGGATGAAGCCAAAGTAATAGTAACAATGCCTTACGATACTGATATAACAAATCTTGTTCCGTCAATCACTGTTTCCGATTACGCATCAATATTACCATCTTCGGGTGTTGCGCAGGATTTTACCTCTGCGGTTACTTATACTGTTACTGCACAGGATGGCACAATCAAAATATGGAATGTATCGGTAATATTTACCAGTCCGGCTCCAAGCGATGCAAACAGCATAATATCGTTTACTCTTCCCGGACAAACAGGCAATACTTTAATTGACAACTCTACCCGCACAGTAAGGGTTGAAATGCCTGTCGGATTAAGCCTTACAGATTTAATACCAAGCATATCAGTATCTCCCGGAGCGACAATATCGCCATCGGCAAATACAATGCGCGACTTTTCAAATCCCGTATTATATACGGTAACATCGTCAAGCGGCGTCAGCGCCGTGTGGACTGTAAAAGTACAGCAGGGTAGCGCCGATGAAGGTTTGCTGTTTACATTTATCAGCGGAACTCAAATTTTCCACATCGAAAACAGAACGCTTGGAATAGGCAGAATTGACATATATTCAAGCGATGGACGGCTGATGTATTCGGGAAAACGGGGAACCGACAATGAATTTAAAAACACTGAATTTAATATTGACATGTCGGGATATGCCGGCGGAATGTATATTATACGAATATGGGACAAAAATTATGCTCTTACAAAAACGATAAAAATAATAAAATAAAAATACAAACAATGAAAAAAATATTAATATTATCAGCATTAATATGCTTGTTACAACCTCAAACCATTAACGGACAGAATGCAATACGCACAGCCGCAAATTTTTTATCAATAGCCCCTGACGCCCGTGCGGCAAGCATGGGCGATGTAGGCGTATCTACCGGCGCAGATGCAAACTCTCAACACTGGAATGTAGCCAAATACATATTTGCAGAATCAAACTCCGGAATATCATTATCGTACACGCCATGGATGCGTAATTATGTAAATGATATTAATCTGGGATATTTAAGCGGATATTATAAATTTGACGAAAATCAGTCGGTAAGCGCATCGCTGCGTTTTTTGTCGAATGGAGATGTTTATGTTCGCAACGATTTTGAACAGTTGCAACTTGGCAACAGCGCCAACGAACTGGCATTTGATTTGGGTTATTCGCGCAGGCTGTCCGATAAATTTTCAGCAGGTATTGAATTGAGATATATTCGCGCCATTAAAGGAGCAGAACAGGGCAAAGCGCTGTTTGCAAGCGGATTTGCAGGCGACGTGGCTTTGTATTACCAATCTCCCTTATCGCTGTTTAACAATCCGTCAACGCTGGCTTTTGGTTTGAATATTTCAAATATAGGAACTAAAATAGCAAATAATAATGGAAGCAGTTATTTTCTTCCAACCAATTTACGGCTTGGAGGAAGCATTACGATGAATATCAAAAATAATCATCAACTTGCCGTTGCTGCCGACATTAACAAACTTATGGTTCCTTCTCCCACAACCGGCGAAGATGGAACAGTCAGCAGCAATGCGGATAAATCAATGCTTGGCGGATTGTTTTCATCGTTTGGCGATGCAGATGGCGGATTTAAGGAAGAACTTAAAGAAATTGCATTAGGCGTAGGCATTGAGTATAAATATTTGAAAACATTTGCCATTCGCGGAGGCTGTTTTTACGAAGATAATCAAAAAGGAATGAGACGTTATTTTACATTCGGATGCGGATATTCTTTCAAACTGATAACGCTTGATATTTCTTATTTATCAACATACAGCGGAGTAAATCATCCTTTGGACAATACGTTTCGCCTTACATTGTCGGTAAATTTGAGTGAGTTAAAATAAAATACATAATATTGAAACTTTAATTATGATAAAAAAAATATTAAATATATTTGTTGCCCTGCTTGTGTCGTTTACCTTAACGGCACAGGCTCCGGCAAATTACTACGATAATGCGGAAGGCAAATCTGGCGCTGAATTGAAAACATCTCTTTATAACATAATAAAAAATCATACTCAACTTGGTTATGGTGATTTGTGGACAGCCTTTTATACAACAGATGCAAAATCAAACGGCAAGGTTTGGGATATGTATTCCAATACAAATTATACATTCGGCAGCGATCAGCAGGGAAGCGGAAATTATACCGGCGAAGGACAAATGTACAATCGTGAACATTCGTTTCCCAAAAGCTGGTTTAACGATGGCTATCCAATGTACACCGATTTGTTTCATCTTTATCCTGCGGATGCATACGTCAACGGCAGGCGAAGCAATTATCCTTACGGAAATGTAAAAAATGTAACTTTTACAAGTACTAATGGAAGTAAATTAGGCACTCCTTCCGTATCAAACTTTAACGAATCGGCTTATGTTTTTGAACCTGCCAATGATTATAAAGGCGATTTTGCCCGAACATATTTCTATATGGCAACATGCTACGAAAATCGAATTGCAGGCTGGCGCGGAAATAATGCCGCCACACGCGACATACTGGATGGAACTTCGTATCCTGCATTCAAATCGTGGTATGTTGACATGCTTATAGAATGGCACAAAAACGATCCTGTAAGCGAAAAAGAAATCAGCAGAAATAATGCAGTGTATAACATTCAGGGCAATAGAAATCCTTATATCGACCATCCCGAATGGGTTGAATGTGTATGGAAAGAAGATTGTATAAGTCAGGCTACGATTATAATTTCGGATATAAAATACCTGCCTGCAATACCGGATGAAACTTCTGCTGTTGATGTTTCGTCAACAGTAAATATTTACGGCAACGATGTTATTCAAACGGTTAATCTATATTACGGAACATCGTCTTCGTCGATGAGCGGCAATACGGCAATGACAATGACAAACGGATCTTATACGGCGCAAATTCCCGCCTATCCTAACGGAACAACTGTGTATTTCCAGATAAGAGCAGTAAGTCGGGAAGGCGTAAATAAAAGCAGTAACGTTTATAATTATACAGTTGTCGAAGCTAAACAGGATTTGATAATATCAAATGTAACCCACAGTCCATATAACCCTCAAGATACGGAAGATGTTACAGTTACATCCGATATTTATGTAATCAAAGATGAAATAGCTTCGGTCACCTTACATTGGGTTATAGAAGGAAATTCAACAACGACAGCGCTTGCAATGAATCAAAATGTAAATACATACTCGGCAAGCATTCCTTCACAGCCCAACGGAACAGTTGTTAAATACTATATCGAAGCACAAACGCAGGGAGGAATCGTAAAAGTTTCCGAAACTCAAAATTATGTTGTTTGCGTTCGTATTGTTCCTGATGAAATTGTTATTGAAAATGTAATTTACACACCCTTAAATCCCCGTATAAATGAAAATTTAACAATATCGGCAGATGTTTATTGCAGCAAAGCAAAAGCAGTTCCGTGGCTGAAATGGTATTATTCGAATAATCCGAATATGTCATATACTCAACCAATGAATAATACGGCAGGCAATAATTTTTCAACGCATATTTCAACTCCCGACCATGTTACAGGTATATGTTTTCAGATATTTGCAGGAATATGCGAAGTTTTCAACGAATCTCTTCTGCGCTGTATTGACATATCCGACAGTCGTGTAAGCATAGTTGAAAATATATTGCAACTGGAAGAAACAGCAGGAATTGCGAGGATTGAAATTTACAATATTTCAGGACAGTGCGTTTTTGCCAAAAAATATTCGGGCGAGACGGCAGCAACAGTAAATGTATCTTCATTTGCAGGAGGAAATTATATAATTCGTATAATAACAAAAAAAGGAACGTTTACAACAACGAAAATTTTACTGTAAACTCGATGAAACAGGTATAATAAAAGAAGTTGTCTTAAAACTCCGGTTTCGTCATTGCGAGGGCATTAGCCTGAAGCGGAAAGCAGGAAGCAATCCAACGTTTTTTCATTGTTATTTTAATCATGGATTGCTTCGTCATTTCATTCCTCGCAATGACGTTTTGCTTTGTTGCTTCGTCCTGCTTTGTTCGTCATTGCGAGGGCGTTAGCCCGAAGCAATCCATGTGTCATTGTCCATTATCAATTACAATTACTCTGGTTTGCTGCGCTCCGCTCGCAATGACGTTTCATTCCTCGCAATGACGCGCTTCATCGCTGTTTTATCCGTCATTGCGAAAGCGAAGCAGGAAGCAATCCAACGTTTTTTCATTGTTATTTTAATCACGGTTTGTTTCGTTATTTCATTCCTTGCAATGTGACGTTTTTATTATCAATTATCAACTGTCAATTTTCAATTATTTCGGGTTGCTTTAAGCGCTATATATCCTGCGCCAATCAACACGGCTTCGCTGCCGAGCTGCGATATTTCCAGTTTTACCTTTTTTATTGCTATGGGCTGGGCATGTTTTTTCGCTTCTTCGTAAATATCATCAATAAACATCGAAGCGGGACCAAATACTCCGCCGCCGAAAATTATTTTTTCAGGGTCGAAAATGCTGACAAGATTGGCAACCGCCATTCCCCAGAATGTAACAGCCGTGCGCAATGTGCGCTTTGCTGCTTCATCTCCGGCGCCGTACGCGTAAAATACATCGGCGGCTGTAATTTCATCTATTGTTTTTGAACCTAAAATGCCGGAATATGTTTTGTCGTTTGCAATAATTTCGCGTGCTACTTTTGCAATTCCTTCGCCTGATGCGTGATATTCAAAGCAGCCGCAGGGCGCAAATTTATCCTGAAACGGCGTATCCAAAGCCCACCAGCCGATTGCTCCTGCTATGTCGTGAGCGCCGCGTACAAGTTGATTGTTTACAATTATTCCTGCTCCTATTCCCGTTCCTACGGCAAGAAAAATTGCATTTTTGCAGTCTTTTGCCGCTCCAAGCCAGCTTTCGCCAAATATGGCGCATGCGCGGTCGCTGTCAACAATCACTTTTACATCTTTGTTTACAACTTCGCTAATTTTTTCGCGCAAGGGGTAATTTTCCCATCCTTTGATATTGGGCGCCCAAACGCAGCCTGTTTCGTGATAACTAATGCCGGGAACGCAAATACCTGCGGCATATATTGTTATTTTCAGGATATTTGCCTGACTTATCAGGCTTTTTACAAAATCCTGAATAAGCGCTCCTACATCGTCGCCTGTTCGTTTTTCGAGTTTGCGCGAATCTTTAAAAAGAAGTTCGCCGCTTTCCGAAAACAGTCCTCCCGAAAGTTTTGTTCCGCCAAGGTCTAATCCTATTACTGCCATATTGTGTTGTTTTTATTTATAAACAGGATAATTTAAATACTAACGTTTATTACATTTATTTCATCATCTTTTCAGCAAAATTACTTAATATTTTTATTGATTCTTCGGGTTCTTCAATAAATCCGTTATGCCCCGAATTTTCAAGTATCGCTGTTGCCGCCTGCGGATATTTCCGCATTATGCTTTCTGCAACATCGAATGTTATGTAATTATCGTGTTTTCCGAAGATAAAAAGGGTCTTTTGCTGTATTGTTTTCATAAAATCATTCATGTTTTCGCGCATTTTCATTGCCTGTAAACATGCCGTTATTCCACTCTTATCCGAAATTGCAGCCGTTTCTTCGATTGCAAAAATTTCTTCATCAAATTTCGACAGATTAATATCGGCAAAGCCGCGTGAAATATTGTTTTTGATAATAAGTTCCAGTTTTCCTGCCTTTATCAGTTCAATTTCGCGGTCGCGATCTTTCTTTTTTTGTTCGGTATCGGCATTAGGTGTTGAACTGAACAGGCATAAGGCTTTTGCCGTTTCGGGATATTTTTTTGCAAAGGCTAATGCAACATAGCCTCCCATTGAATGTCCGACAACAAAACATTCTGCAATTTTTAATTTGTCCAGAAGCGATTTTATACAGTCTGCCATAAATTCCATTGTTGTCGCTCCTTTGCAAAAGCCCGACCAGCCATGTCCCGGCAGGTCTAATGTAACCGTTCTGAATTTTTTCGACAGTTCTGTTACCGTATTTTCCCATATTTCCATTGTTTCCAGATATCCGTGCAGCAATACCACTGCTTTTCCTTTTCCCGTATCGCCTGCGCGTATTGCAATATCATTGGTTGTTATAAAAAAATCCATAAGTTTATTTTTACAATATTAATTTTTATGATTACCATATTTATTTATACAAGTTTTTATACTGTTCGGTTTGTTTTTCGCAAAGACGCTTCATTATCTGTTATCAATCTTTTTCCAGTCTTACATTTTCAACAAGCGTCCATTTTCCGTTTTTGTATGTTAAACCGTCAAATGAAAGATCGGCAACATAAAAACGGTAATCGCCTTCAAAGGCAGGATTCATTGGAACAAGCAAACTGTAAATTATCATTCCTTTTTTTCTGTTATATACCAAATGCATCGACGAGCGTGCGTTATATTCAAATATCATTCGAAAATGATTTTGCTTTTCAAAAATTTCAGCTCCGAACACAGGCTTTTCTTCATTGTCGAAAGTTAAAACATCAATAATTTTTTTGTTCGACAAAAATCCTTTCAAATCGTTACCCAGCAGGGTATATGCTTTTTTGCCGTTCAGATTCGTTTCAACAATATCGTAATAAACTGCGCCATACCATTTGCCGTTTGCAAGTTTTTCGTCTGTCATGTATTCGTTTTGGATGTTTACATCTTGAAGTATAAATATTCCTTTCGGCGATTTTACTATTCCGTAGTATTTATACATTCCGCGTTCTGCGGGTATGCTCCATGTGTAAATCCCCACATTTTTATCTTTTGAAAAAAGTTGTGATATACGTTGCGGCGCAGCAATTTTTTCGGCGTTTATTCCGGTTTTTATCATATCTGCAAGTTTGGTACGGAATGTATCTGCCGATATTATTCTCTGTTCAACATTTTCGATTGCAAGTATCCTGCTTAATTCATTTTGAATATCGTTTTGAGCAAGCATACTGCCGCATGTGAAAAATGCAGAAAAGACTGTTACTATTAAAAATTTATATTTCATCGAGTATTGAATTTATAATATTTACTATTTCATTTATTTGTTTGTGAGTAGCCGTAAGCGGCGGCGAGATGCGAAAAGCAGTATCGCAAAATAAAAACCAGTCGGACAGCAAGCCGTATTCAATACCTTTGTTTATAAATCGTTCGCGCTTGCGCGAACATCCAAGTTCTACTGCCAAAAACAGCCCTGTTCCTCTTATCTCTTTTATTTTTTTGTGTTTCAAAAGTTGCTTGAAAAGTTTTGATTTTTCATCTGCCTGTTCCGCAAGTTTTTCGTCGATAATTATATTAAGCGATGCAAGGGCTGCGGCGCACGAAACCGGATGCCCGCCGAAAGTTGTAATATAACCAAGCGCAGGATTTGTTTTCAATGCCGACATGATTTCTTTTGATGATATAAATGCGCCAAGCGGCATTCCTCCGCCCATCGATTTTGCTATACACAAAATATCGGGAACCACGCCGTAATGTTCAAATGCAAACAATTTACCCAAACGACCGAAACCTGTCTGTATTTCATCAAAAATAAGTAAAGCACCTTTTTCCGTGCAGCGTTTTCCGAGTTTTTTCAAAAAATCGTTTTCTGGAAGTATAATTCCCGCTTCGCCCTGAACAGGCTCTGCAATTACGCAGGCTGTACGTTCGGTTATCTGATTCAAATCATTTTCATCATTAAAATTTATTATGCGGGTATCGGGCAAAAGCGGACGAAAGGAATTGCGAAATTCTTCGTTTCCCATAACGCTTATTGCTCCGTGTGAACTGCCGTGATAGGCATTTCTGAACGATACCATTTCGGTACGATCGGTATATCGTTTTGCAAGTTTCAGCGCGCCTTCTACCGCTTCGCTTCCCGAATTTACAAAATATACTGATGATAAATTTTCGGGCAGTAATTCGGTCAACCGTTTTGCGTACAGCGTTTGAGGAGACTCGATATATTCTCCGTAAACCATTACGTGCATGTATTTCCTTACCTGCGCATTTACGGCTTCAACAACTTTTGGATGGCAATGTCCTACATTACTCACCGAAACTCCCGCCATCAAATCAATATAAGTTTTTCCGTCAGGCGAATATATATAAATTCCTTCGGCATGTTCAACTTCGATGCCCATTGGAAAATCAGATGTTTGCGCTACGTGACGTAAAAAAAACGTTCGTAAATTTAATCCCTTGTCATTCATCGTTTATTTTATTGTTTTCGGTATGTTTGTTCAGTGTTTCATACTGTTCGATTATTTTATCGGCGCTGCGAACTGTTGTGCGCAGCCATTGCAGCATTATTTGATTTTGCTCATCTTCGCTCAGCTGCCACGAGATTCCCGATTTTCTTAATTTCATTACCAAATGATGCAAAATTATTGCCGCCGATACCGAGATATTAAAACTTTCAACAAATCCAAACATCGGAATGGTTATAAATTCATCTGCATTTTTTCTTACCGTATCCGATATTCCCGAATATTCGTTTCCGAAAAATACGGCGGTTTTTCCTTTTGTTATGTCAAAATCTTCGAGTGCAGAGTTATTTCCGCAAGGACTTGTTGCAACAATGCGATATCCCTGGTTTTTCAAATATTTCACTGCATCGTAACTTGGTTGCGGCGAATTGTACTTATATAGATTCAGCCATTTTACAGAACCTTTTACAACCATTGGATTTATTTGATATTTGTTTTTATCTTCAATAATATGTATGTCCTGTATTCCCAGCGCTTCACAGGTACGCAACGCTGCGCTTGCATTTTGCGACTGGTAAATATCTTCAAGGCAAATGCAGACATAACGGGTTCGCTGCAGCAATTTTTGTTGCAGCAGTTCAACGCGTTTATCGCGTGCAAACTGTTCCAGATATCTGTTTAATGATATATTCATGCTGCAAAGTAAATGAAAAAAGGGAAACTGTGAAAGTTTCCCCCCAATTCTCAATAAAGTAAAATTATTACTTTACTTTGTCGTAAGTTCGCTACCCGGTTTGAATTTTACAACTTTTTTAGCTGCAATTTTAATAGCTGCACCTGTTCTTGGATTTCTTCCGGTGCGGGCGCTTCTTTTACTTACGGCAAAAGAGCCGAATCCAACCAAAGCAACTCTTTCTCCTTTCTTTAATGCTGCTTTTACAGCATCAATAAAAGCATCAAGGGCTTTTTTTGAATCCACTTTTGTCAAATCTGCATTTGTTGCAATAGCATCAATAAGTTCTGCTTTGTTCATAATAACATAAATTTAAAAAGGTTATAAATAAGATAAAATCTCTTTTATTAATTGTCGCAAAAGTAATCTTTATTCGTTTATTAGCAAAATATTATAGCATTTTTTTTATTTTTTTTATAGCCTTTATAATTAAAATAATAATTTTCACAGAATTAAAATATTGACAACTAATATATTAATATCAATGTAAATGATTTACGCAATTTCTGTTCATTTTGCAGAAAAGATTTCAAAATCGTCAATTATCCATACCACAGGGCAACGCCCTGCGCTAATGATTTCGGGCTTCACCCTTGTTTTGTTCGTCATTGCGAACTGCGAAGCGAAGCAAACCGGAGTAGAGGAACGTCATTACGAGGAATGAAATGACGAAGCAATCCATGATTAAAATAACAATGAAAAAACGTTGGATTGCTTCCTGCTTTCCGCTTCAGGCTAATGCCCTCGCGGTTCGCAATGACGTTTTGCTTCGTCATTTCATTCCTCGCAATGACGTTTTGCTTTCGTTGCTACGCTCCTCGCAATGACGTTATTATTAACTGATTGTAAAGTCATATTCTATTGCCCAAAATTCCAGTCCTTCGAGCAGTATGTTAATTTCACTGTCGATTGCAGTCGCCGGTTTTATGTCGTTAATTTTATAATAGTCAACTGTCTGTTTTTTAACATAATCGCTTTGAATTTGCGGAATTTGCAAAACCTGTCTGGGCTGCAAATCGTCAGTTATGCCGATATTGTTTGCAAGCGCAATGTCGAATGCGGCTTCGGCGCTGCCAAGTTCCCGAATGGCAATGTCAAACAATGACTGATTATTTAAAACTTTAACTTCCATTTTTCTATTATTTAAATAACTTTTTTATGATATTTAAAATCGTATCAAGTATTGATTTTTGACTGGCAAAAATCAATATGATTAATGCTCCGGCAACAACGCCCAGTCCGAATGACAGAAAGGGATTGTATGTTTTTTTCTTTGTTTCCGTTTCAACGGTCGCAATTTCGCTGTTTTTCTGCTCGATTTTTTTGCTGTAATTCTCAATTTCAAGTTCATAAGAATAAATTAAACGCTGCAGCGAATCGCATATTGCGGTGATTATTACAGTGTCTTTAATTCTAATCAGTTGCACGCTTGCACGACCGCTTTTTTCTGTGAATTTTGCTCCTTCCGGAAGATTTTCGACTGCCGAAACCGCAACTTTCGTTTTTGCCGTATCTGCCGAAACGGGCTGTACTTTCACTTCTTTGATAATCTGTTTTGTCGCTGTCGAATCTGCCGTTTTTTCATAACTCAAATTTTCGCGGGTAACCGCCGTTGTTACTTTTTTTGTGCTGCAACTAATCAGCGTGAGCGCTATTATTAATATCTGTAATTTTTTCATTTGTCTTTTCGTATCTCATGCGGCAAAGATACTTCCGTTATTTTAGTTTCGCAAGAAGTCTATCAAACAAAAATCATTATCAACAACTGTGCGGTAAGCACCCGTAAAAACATTGCAAGAGGATAAACAGTCGAATATGCAACGGCAGGAAAGTCATTGTCTGCAATATTGCTCGAATAGGCAAGAACAGGAGGGTCTGTATAACTTCCTCCGACAACCCCCATAAGCGAAAAATAATTCATTTTCAATGCAAAACGGGCAATCGTTATTATTATAATTGCAGGAATAACTGTAATAAACGCTCCCCACAGCATCCACTGTAAACCTGCGCCTGAAATAATTGTTTCAACAAAATTTTTGCCTGCGCTTATTCCTACGCTTGACAGGAAAAGTGTAATTCCTATTTCACGCAGCATTAAATTTGCGCTTTGTGAAGTATATGCAACCATTTTGAAATTATGCCCGAATCTGCCGATAAGAATTGCAATGACAAGAGAGCCTCCGGCAAGTCCCAGTTTTACAGGCATTGGAATACCCGGAAATCTGATTGGAACGGAGCCTAACAAAATTCCAAGCATTATTCCAGTAAATATTGTAACGATATTGGGAGTATAAAGTTTTTTTGCAGAGTTTCCTAAAAAGTTTGCAACATTGTCTATTGCCTGCGGATTGCCGACTACAACAAGCGTATCGCCGATACGCAATGAAAGATCAGGATTGGCAAGCAAACTCATTTCGGCTCGAATGACTCTGGTGATATTTACTCCATAAATACTTCGCAGCCGTAAACTTCCGAGATGTTTTCCATTGACGTTTGAACGTGTAATTACTACTTTGCGCATTTCAAAATTTTCACCCGACAGTGCATCCCAGTCAATAGTTTCTGTATTTTTACCGATAAAAGCAGTTATCAAATCAACATCCGAACCTGAAATAACAAGCAATATTTTATCGCCCTGCTGCAATATGCTTTCTGATTGGGGAAGTTGTAATTTGCCACCGGCAAAAATTCTTGATATGATAAATTTTTTATCGAAAAGTTTTGCAATCTCCATTATTGATTTGCCAAAAATTGCAGGATTATTTACTTCGAGTGTCAATAGTTTGGGCTGTTGAATATCGGAATATTTGCAGTTTTGCAATATTTCATTTTCCTTATCAAGTTTGATTTTGAAAAAATATCTCATAACAAGTAAAGATATAATTATCCCGATTACTCCGAGAGGATAGGCAATGGCATAACCTACGGCTATCGGTTCGGAAGAGCCTGCCTGTTCAAGCGCCGATTGAGCCGCTCCAAGTCCGGGAGTATTGGTAACAGCGCCCGAAAGAATACCAACCATGGTTGGTATTGAAATGTTTCCCGCCAAATAATATATTACAAGTGCAATAACAATATTCATTAATACGGTTGCGCATGCCAGCAAGTTCATTTGTAAACCGTCTTTTTTGAACGATGAAAAAAAACCGGGGCCAACCTGTAAACCGATAAAATAAACAAATAATATTAAACCGAAATCTTTTACAAAAGCCAGTATTTCGGAATTTACGGTAAATCCGAAATGCCCTGCCGCAATGCCGACAAAAAGTACAAAAGTAACGCCAAGCGATATGCCGAAAATTTTAATTTTACCAAGCAAAAATCCGAGAGAAATTACTGTTGCAAATATAAAAACAGAATGAGCAATTGAATCGCTCCAAAGTAAACTTTCAAACCAGTTCATAACGATATACAAATTCAGGCTGCAAAGGTAACAAACAATTACAGATTACAGCGTAAATTATAATCGGATTTTGATATTTTGCAGAATTTTAACCGATATTTCAAAAAACTCTGCAATTTTATCTGTTAATTTTCATTTTTTATCTTTATTGATAAATAGTTTGCCGTTATATACCGGTTTAAAAGCCGACGATTTCAACTATTTTTACATCTTTCTTTATGGTTGCAAAATAAACATCGTGCTGCGGCGGCAATACTCTGCTGTTTTTTGTCATTTGAACGGGAGCAGTTATTGTCTGATTTTGAAATTGCAGTTTTAACACAGCATTCAGTACCGGCGGCGAATCAGCGTATTTTTCTGTTTTCAAAATGAGATGGTTGAAATCCTGATATTGCTGCACCAGCATTTCTTTAATCAACAATCCATTGATTTTAACGTTCTTTGCTATTTGCTCGCAATTTGCCGCTATTGCCGGCGCCGGTTGATTGTAAATAAAATGAGGCTGACTGTAAAAATCAGACAGCCAAACTTTTTCGGCGCTTCTATCGGGAAAAATTCCCGCATAGTTTTTTTGCAGGGCTTCAGCCAGCCGGTACGCCGCAATTTCCATTCCGAAATTGGAAAGGTGTTGATTGGTGCTGTAGGTGTTTTCAAACGCTTCGGGCGTAAAAAATGCTGTGTCGTACGGCATTTGCCAGTCAATCCACTGTGCCTGCGGATATTTTTTCAATTCTTCTCCCAGCGTTTTCTGCCAGTGTTCGTAATCGGAAATATGTTTGTAATACATTGGAATTGTAAGGAACAGCACGGGAATTTTCTTTTCTTTGCACAGGTTCATTATTTTTTTGAGATAAGTTTTATTTCGGTTGGAAACTTCAAACCTGCCGCCATCGACAACTGCTCCCAGAGAATCATACTTTGCAAGCGTTTCGGGCTGCAAACCTTTATCAAAACGTGCAAAACGTCCCAAATCCAAACGTTGTGGTTCGTTTTTTAACTTCGGGTTTTTTAAATTAAACCCTATCTGTTTTCTGTTTGTCAAAAGAAAAGAATGATTTCGTACAGTTGGCGACCATGCTTTTACCCAACTGTTACTGTTAAAAAGTTGCGGCATCATTTTCAGTTTGTGCCAAAAGTTTTGAACAGCCTCAAAACTCATAATTTGATACATGCCGCCATTGTCTTTATCGTTGTTGCTGTTAAGGGCATAAGTTTCTATCACTACAAGTTTCGGCTTTGTTATTTCCAGTGCTTCGCCAAGTACAAAATATGTATCGGGAATACTGACGCCCGGGGAATCGAGAATAAAACAGTTGCATCCCATTGCACACGACAGTACAAACGGGTCTATACCTGTAATAATATGTGAATTGCCGCATAAAAGAATATCTACATTTTTTGTTTTTGTGAAATTGTAAAACGATTTCCATTTTCGTTCAATATGATTATTTGTCTGGTCGGCACGAAAATAATTTTTATTGTCGGTCAATTTTACAGCACATACAGTTATGACAAACAACAGTAAAATTTTAACGCTGAATTTTATCCAGTTGAACGGTCTTGCTGCAACCTGTTGTGCCTGTAATTTTTTGTCTGTTTTTTGATTTTTGGTTTTCACTTTCATAAAAAATTAAAATTGAAAATAGATAAATGCATTTTCGTTTTCTCCGCCATATTGTCCGAAATAAACAATACTCAAAATAAAAGCGATATAAAAAATCCAGCGGAAAATCAACGGCATTTTATAAAAAACCGCGGGAACAGATGTTTCGCTTTTTTCCCAAACCATTTCTTTGAGCAAAATGATTAAGATAAGCACAAGCGACAGTTTCAACTCAACAGAGTTTAACCCGAAATTGATGATGTTTTCGGCGCCTGATAAACCCAAATTTGCAAAACAGTCGAGTGCTGTTTGAAATCCGTGCGCTCTGAAAAATACCAGCGACAGTGTCCAGCAGGCAAAAATGAAAAGCGACTTGAAACAATTTGCAATAACGTTTTTACTTTTTATTAAATTCAAAACAGGGTCTAACAAAATCATAAACATGGCGTTAAGCGTTCCCCATATCACAAAATTCCATGAGGCGCCGTGCCACAAACCGCTCACTGCAAATACAATCAGCACATTCAACCATGTGCGGTACTGTCCTTTGCGATTGCCGCCCAGCGGTATATAAACATAATCCATAAACCACGAAGATAGCGAAATATGCCAGCGTTTCCAGAAATTGCCAAAGGATGTACTCAAATATGGACGGCGGAAGTTTGTCATCAAATCGAAGCCAAACAGTTTAGCCGTTCCGATTGCAATGTCGGAATAAGCGGAAAAATCAAGATACAGCTGGAAAGCAAAAAATATTATGCCGAGCAGCATCGGCAGTCCTGCTGTTGTTGTAATATTATCAAACGAACTGTCAATAAATACTGCCAGACGGTCGGCGACCATCAGTTTTTTGAAGAATCCCCACGCTATAAGAAGTATTGCCGAACGAAAAACTTTGTAATCGGGCTTTTTTAACAATTCAAACTGAGGCAACAGGTTTTTTGCACGTTCAATAGGTCCTGCCACGAGTTGCGGGAAAAAACTTACAAAAGCAAAAAACTGCAACCAGTTGCGTGTCGGCATAATCTGTTTTCGATAAACATCAATGCTGTAACTCAAAGCCTGAAAAGTGTAAAACGAGATGCCTACAGGCAACACAATTTGCAGAGTCGAGGGCTGCAAATGCACGCCGACAGAAGAAAAAGCCTCAACAAATGTTTCTATAAAAAAATTGTAATATTTGAAAATCGCCAAAATTCCCAAGTTCAAAACAAGATTGGTTGCAAGCCAGAATCTTGCTGAAATTTTGGAGTTTGACCCGCTGGAATTGTTAATCAGTATTCCGCTTCTCCAACTGCAAAAACTTGTTAACGCAATCAGTATCAAAAAACGCCAGTCCCACCATCCGTAGAAAACGTAACTTGCTGCAAGTATAAACGCATTGCGCACCGAAACTTTTTTTTGATTGAAAAACGTCCAGTACAGCGCAAAAACCAATGGTAGAAAGATAGCAAAAGCAAAAGAATTGAACAGCATAATTTAAAATTTTCGATGTTTTAGAATTTGTTTTTTCAGTTTAGTTTAATAATCAATTTGATTTAATAATTTGTTTGTTTAATGTAATATCCGCACTTGCCCGTACGACTTCGGCATGATGCGGAATGTTTCTCCGCAAGGAGTGTGTGATTTGCATTAACGGTGTTTTACACGGTGCGGATATAAAGAATCCTGCAGTTAAATCACTTTTGCATATTTTCGGTAATATATCCACAATTTTAATATTTAAGCGGGTTTCACGTTTTTTTGTCCGACAGGTATAAATTATCGGATGAAAATTTTTGCGAAGTTAAAGATTATTTTTTACTTATAAATAGGATATTTTTTATTTTTTTAAAAAACAGGACTGTAATATGTTGTCATATTGCAATTTACCTTGACCGACAATATAAATTATCAGACATAAAAAAATTGGTAGAAGTGTTAAAAAACAGCAATTAATAAGAAGTCATTACGCCTGAAAGCTGCAATAAAACAAAGATTTCCTCATCAAATTACTTAAAAATTAAATGCTTTGACCCTGAAACGATCCCGATTATTTGAGACATTATCGAAAATTTTTATTACATTTGTCTGAATATTTATAAAACGATAACTAAAATTAATAAT
The DNA here is from genome assembly GCA_031275825.1 of Prevotellaceae bacterium. GTDB lineage: Bacteria > Bacteroidota > Bacteroidia > Bacteroidales > UBA932 > JAIRKV01. The sequence goes on from JAISOH010000029.1 coordinate 16,480, forward strand.
TATGATAGAAAAATCAACATTGAAGTTTTTGTTGGAATTAAGTAAAAACAATTATCGCGAATGGTTCAACAGCAATAAGGATAAATACGAATCAGCCTGCAACAATTTGCTGGATGTAAGTAAAAAATTATATGCCGAGATCAGCAAATTCGATTCAAATATAATTTTTGATGATCCAAAAAAATGTATGTTCCGAATTTATCGAGACACGCGCTTTTCAAGATATAAAGAACCTTACAAAACAAATATGGGAATAGTTTTCAGTCCTGACGGCACAAAAAAATGTCAATTATCATCATATTATATGCACATTGAACCGAACAGCAGTTTTGTGTCGTGCGGAGTTTATATGCCCGATGTTTATATACTTAAAACCATACGTTTGGCAATTTACGAAGATTTTGAAATATTTTCCAAAATAGTTGAAAATAAGACTTTCAAACAGCAATTTGGCACTCTTTGCCGAGACGAAGATTGCCTGAGTCGCATACCTGTTGGTTTTGATAAAAATTCGCCTGCCTGCAATTATCTAAAATTAAAACATTTTTACGTGTTTAAATCTTTTTCGGATAACGAAGTTTGCAGCAGCAACTATGTTGAAAAAGCCGCTAAAATACTTAAATTGACAAAGCCTTTGAACGATTGGCTTAATAAAGTAATTTTAAATTAAACATAAAATAATCAACAAAATCATGTTTGTATATGATATTTATTTATGAAGAAAATAATATCCTAAAATTCATTTAATCTGTAATTAAATATATTTATTGAACAAAAAAAGGCATAAAAATTTAAATTTTAGTTTTTATTATTCAAATTTTTATTACTTTTGCAACCGATTTCAAACATGGTGAACGTAGCTCAGTAGGTTAGAGCATCGGATTGTGGTTCCGAGGGTCGTGGGTTCGAGTCCCATCTTTCACCCGAACGCTGTAATTACCTGTGTTTCAATTATTAAAAAAACGAAAATTCAAGCAAATACAGTTAAATACAATTAAAATATATTCATACTGTGCTTTGATTTCTCAAAAAAAATTAAAAAAAGGAAAAACAATGCGCAGAAAAAAAAATTTTAATCTTACCAAGCCTTAAAGACAGAGGAGGTGATTTAACAAAAAAATGGTTTGTAGAGTTATCTCAACGCAACTATTCGCACCTTGATATAACTGCGATTGACAATTCAAAAATTATTGAATTTTTTACATACCTGCGCAACGAGCGTCATATTGCAAAACGTACGTATAATTCGTATATTGAGATACTTGTTGCATTTTTTGAGTTTGTAAAAAAACAAAGCGGTTTGAATGATAATCCGGTACACAGTTTACTCGAAAACAAACTGATTAAAGACATGGGCGCAGAACGGATACGCAAAGAAGATTTGAAAATAATAATAGATGAAATGGCTAAATACGACAAACAGCTTGCATTAGCCTGCAGATTTGAATTTTATTGCGGTGATACGGATGAGTTGGTAGATATAAAGATTTCAATGCCTGCCTTAATTAAACTTATTACTGTCATGTCACTCCTTAAATGTCGGATAATGCCTGCGTAATTTTATCCTCGCGTCTTCCGTCGTAAATTGCCAATTTATTTTAGCATCTATTGTCATGTCACTCCTTAAATGTCGGATAAAGTCTGCGTAATTTTATCCTCGCGTCTTCCGTCGTAAATTGCCAGTTTATTTTAGCATCTATATTGTTTCTCGCATCTTCCCATGCTTTTACTTCTTTTTTGATTTCTTCCATAGAATCAAT
>JAISOH010000008.1 GCA_031275825.1 Prevotellaceae bacterium
GGTCTCATTCTGCATATAATACCGACGGACGGTTATTTATCAAATTTATTGCTCTTATTATTTACATGCAAATAACGCAAATCATGAGAAACAAAAAACTGTTCGGAAAATATTCTGTCAGGGAACTGTTAAAAGAACTCGCTATTATGAAAATTTCTTATCTCGAAAATGTGGAGCCGGTAAAAAGTGAAGTCTCTAAAAAACAGTCAACTATTTTTAAGGCTTTCGATATCCTGCCTTAAAACGCATAGTTATTAACTTTTTTTCTCCAATTTAGGATTGTACTTGACAATGTCCGTTTTCATCATACTAAACGATTAAAACCCATATTGGGAAAGTTACAGGGATAGCATTGAACTGATATTTTTGCCGCCGTATTCACCCGATATGAATCCGGTTGAGCGGGTATGACGGCTAATGCGAAAACAAGTTACCCACAACAGATGGGTAAAATCAATGCAGGAACGTCTGTCGAACTTCCATCAATGGCACAAACATATATGCAGACAACAGATCTTGTCAGTCTGCAATCTGATTGAAAATATTTATTAGACTTAATCTAATATCTTACTTTTGCTGATTTTTATTCATAATGAGCGACTGAATAAGTTATAAAGGAGTAATTATTATGATTGGGAAAAAAATTAGCCTGTTTTTATTTTTTAAAAGCAGGCTAATTTTTATACTTGCCGATTAAAAATTTTAACAGGAATAAAATTTCAGTCAAAATTTACCATATTGATACGCGTTTTTCTACAGGCAGAGCCATTGGTGCATCTTCGGCAATATTGAAAGCATCGTACCATGCTTGAATATGCGGCATTTGCCCGTTTACTCTCCATTTTCCAAGAGAATGCGGGTCTGATTTTGTTCGCCGCAATATTTCTTCGTGGCGAATATTTGTTGCCCAAACTGTCGAATAAGCCAAAAAGAAACGCTGGTCGGGAGTAAATCCATCAATATCCGGCAAAGGATTATCTTTTGTTGCCAGTTTATACGCCTGATACGCTATTCTCAAACCGCCGTAATCTGCAATATTTTCGCCTAATGTAAATCGTCCGTTGGCGTGAACGCCGGGCGCAACATATATCGAATCAAAATAATCGGACATAACTTTTGCTCTTTCTTCAAACCGTTTAGCATCTTCGGCGGTCCACCATTCTTTCAGATTCCCATCTTTGTCGAATTGCCGTCCGGCATCGTCAAATCCGTGTGTCATTTCGTGTCCTATAACAACGCCGATTGCTCCGTAATTAAAAGCATCATCTGCCGTCATGTCAAAAAACGGATATTGCAGTATTCCTGCAGGAAAACATATTTCGTTTGTTGTAGGATTGTAATACGCATTTACCGTTTGCGGCGTCATTCCCCATTCATCCTTGTCAACGGGTTTTCCTGCCTTGCCTAACATATATTCATTTTCAAAGCGATTTGCGCGTTTCATGTTATCGTAATAAGAATCTTTTTTAATTTCAAGATTTGAATAATCTCGCCATTTGTCAGGATATCCTATTTTTACGTAAAAGGTTCTTAATTTTTCAAGTGCTTTTGTTTTTGTACTGTCGCTCATCCATTCCAATGCGGATATTCGTTCTGCCAGAACATTTTGCAGATTATGCACAAGTTTTATCATTCTGTTTTTGGCTTCGGGTGGAAAATATTTTTTTACAAACATTTGTCCTACAGCTTCTCCCAACACATTGTTTACTGCGGCAACCGCCCGTTTCCATCGTGGTTGCTGCTGTTCTTTTCCAGATAATATTTTACCGTAAAATTCAAAATTCTCATCATAAAGTTCATCATTCAGATATTCTGCGGCTTTGTCTATGAGTTTCCATTGAAGATATGCTATATGATTTTTCAACGGCTCGGATGCAATAATATTATTAACTTCGATAATTGATTCTTTTTGGGAAACATTTATTTCGTTTACGCCTTTCAAATTTAAAACATTCAGCATGTTATCCCAGTTTATTTCGGGAGCTGTCTTTTTAAGTTCGTCCATTGACATTTTATTATAATTTGCATACGGGTCGCGCTGTTTTATTTTGTCGTAAGCGGCTGTTGCCAATCGCGTTTCTATTTTCATAACAGCTTCCATATTTTTTTTAGCATGTTCATGTGAAAATCCCGTAAGTTCAAACATTTTTATTATGTGTTTTTTGTATTGCTCGCGTATTTTTGTTGTGTGTTCATCTTTATCCAGATAATAATCACGCTGGCTTAAACTGATTCCGCCCTGATAGAGTTGCAGAATATTCATCGAACTGTTCATCATATCCGCATCAACAAAAACTGAAAAATATGCATTAATTCCGTTAAGCATTAAATACGGAATAAGCGACAAAAGTTCGTTTTTGTCATTTACGGCGGCAATGCTGTTCAATTCTTCAACAACAGGAAAATATTCGTCAGCATTTCGCTTTACGCTGTCCATTGCCATGTTATACAAATCTCCTATTTTTTGTTCAACAGTTTTGTTTTCATGCTTATATGAGGCAATTTCCTTAATCAGATCGTTAAGTTGAGTCCTGTTATCTTCGGCTAACTTGTCGAAAGAACCGAACCGTGCATATTCGCCGGTCAACGGATGTTTTTTCATCCAGCCTCCGCAGGCGTATTGATAAAAATCCTCACCGGGAACTGCCGCCGTATCAATATTGGTAATATCAATTCCTGATATTAATTTGTTTTTCTTTGAATCACATGATATTATTGCAAATATTAAAGCAATAATAAGAATAATTTTTTTCATCTTTTTATATTTTTTAATTAGTTCTGCAAAAGTAATGAAAATAATAAATAATAGTAATACGATTTGCAAATTTTTATACATAATTTAAAATAAAAATAAAAAAATTATGGAATTAAACGCATAAATGCATCTATTGAGTAAACAATATAAAAAAATATGATGAACAGATTAGGCGGCATAAAAATGAAAAAAGGAGAAATAAAAAAAACAGGGTGATGAATAATTTTGTTTTTCTATATAAAAATAATTTACGGTATTTATAATTTTCATGTCCTGTAAAAATATAATAAAACATAAAAATACAGCAAATTCAATATTTAACAATAATATGAATATTAGATAATTACATAAAAAACAAAAATTTTATAAATAAAAATATAATATAAATTAAAAAAAATAAATAACTTTGACGTCTGTATTGAATATAATATCAATGACAAACAATATAAATGTTGAAAAAATAAAATAAATTAAATATAAATAATAAAAATTAAAAGTCATGGAAGCAAAAAAAACAAAAAAAGCGGATTTAGAGAGCAAAAAAGTACTATTTTTTTGCATGGGATTGATACCTGTTCTTCTATTCATGATTCTCATTTTTGAATCATCAACAAGAAATACAAATCAAGCGGTACTTACCGATACAAGGGCGCTTATTGAGGAAGAAGAAATGCCTCTTCCCGAAGAGCAGCAGCCTGAACCGGAGCAAATTACTCCACAACCGATTATGTCTGATGAACTTAATATCGTTGACGAGGACATAGATATTAATACAGACATTGACTTTACATCGGAAGCCGATAAGAATTTTGCCATCGAGGCGGTTACTTATGTTGATAAAAAAGTTGAAGAAGAAACAGAAGTAGAAGAAAGTATTCCATTTGCAGTGGTTGAAGAAAAACCCAAATTTCAGGGAGGCGACCAGAATACATTCAGCAAATGGGTAAACAGCAAGATAAACTATCCCGAAGCGGCGCAGGAAAACGGAGTACAGGGCAGAGTTATGCTGCAGTTTACCGTTGATAAGGACGGGTATGTAAAAAATGTGCAGGTTTTGAGAAAAGTAGATCCTGCTCTTGACCGTGAAGCAGTACGCGTGGTTTCATCATCTCCAAGATGGACGCCGGGCAAGCAAAGAACAAAAGATGTTGCTGTTGTTTTCAATTTTCCGGTAGTTTTCCAGTTGCAATAAACACAAAATGAACGGATGAATAAAAAATGGTTGCTGTTTTGGCAACCATTTTTTATTGTTTCCGTATATACTGTTTTAATAGTATCCCTGTTCGAGCATGGCGCGTGCAACTTTCATAAATCCTGCAACATTTGCACCTTTCACATAATTTATACGTCCGTCCGGAAGCGTACCGTATTCGGCACATGCGCTGTGTATGCTTTGCATAATATCTTTCAGTTTTGCATCAACTTCTTCTGCTGTCCATGAAATATGCATTGCATTTTGAGTCATTTCCAAGCCTGAAGTAGCAACGCCTCCTGCATTTACTGCTTTGCCGGGTCCAAAAGGAATTTTTGCTTTTTGTATTATTTCTATTGCTTCGGGAGTACAGCCCATATTGGAAACTTCGGCAACCAGAAGCGTTCCGTTTTTAACAATAATTTCAGCATCTTCGGCAGACAATTCGTTTTGTGTGGCGCAAGGCATGGCAATATCAACCTTTATTTCCCAAGGTTTTTTGCCTGCAACAAATTTAGCTCCTGCAAATTTTTCGGCATAAGGCGCAACAATATCGCGTCCGCTTGCACGAAGGTCTAACAGATAATCAATTTTTTCGGTATTCAAACCTGCTTCATCGTAAATATATCCATCCGGGCCTGAAACCGTAATAATTTTTGCGCCCAATTCTGTTGCTTTTAATGCCGCTCCCCATGCAACGTTTCCAAATCCTGAAAGTGCAATGGTTTTGCCGCTAATGTTTTGATTTATTTTATTCAACATGTGCTGTACAAAATAAACCGCTCCAAAACCTGTTGCTTCGGCGCGCACCAACGAGCCTCCCCAGTTTAATCCTTTTCCTGTAAGCGTTCCATGATGTTCGCGCGTTAATTTTTTGTACCATCCGTTCAAGAATCCGATTTCACGGGAACCAACGCCAATATCTCCCGCAGGAACATCCGTGTCGGGACCGATAGCGTGCCACAATTCAGTCATAAAAGCCTGACAGAATCGCATCATTTCTCCATCTGATTTTCCACGCGGGTCAAAATCAGAACCGCCTTTTGCTCCGCCCATAGGCAGTGTTGTAAGCGCATTTTTAAATGTTTGTTCAAATCCCAAAAATTTAAGGATTGAGGGAACTACCGAACGATGAAAACGCAAACCTCCCTTATAAGGACCTATTGCGTTGTTGAATTGCACACGATAGCCTGTGTTTGTCTGTACTTCGCCCTTATCGTCAACCCATGTAACGCGGAATGTAAATATTCTGTCGGGTTCGACCATGCGTTCAACAATTTTTGCTTTTTCAAATTCCGGGTGCTGGTTATAAATATCTTCTACCGATTCCAACACTTCGCGTACTGCTTGCAAGTACTCTTTTTCGTGACCATACTTCGCTTGAAGTTTGTCCATAATTTCATTTACTTTCATATCCTGATGATGTTTTAATTAGTTTTTTTTCGTTATTTTTTCGATAGCGAAAATTTGAACTTTTGTTATTAATCTTGTATTTTCTTTATATTATTTATTAAAAATTTTTGCAAAGTTAATGATTTTTTATTATAGTTTGTTCTTTTATTTTTTTTATTTTCAACAATATTTTAATAATAATGCCAAACTGCTATTATTATACCTTATAAAACATTCAAGATGTATTTAAATTCTGCGTTTTTTTATCTGATAATAAATTGCTAACGGCAAAAGGCGGCAATTTTATTATGTAATGATTAATTAATTGCATGTAATTGAACGATTTTATATAAAAAATTACCTTAACAGTTTTACGGCATTTTTTCGCTGGAATATAAGAATGTAAAATATTGAAATGCTTATTGCCGAATCGGCTATATTGAATATTGGGCTGAAAAATGTAAATTCTTCGCCGCCCCAAAACGGAAACCATGATGGAAAATGTCCTGTAATTATCGGAAAATAAAGCATATCGACAACTTTACCGTAAAGAAGCGGCGCATAACCTCCGCTTTCGGGAAACATTGTTGCAACCTGTCCGTATGAATCGCTGAATATTTGTCCGTAAAAAACGCTGTCTATAATATTTCCCGTTGCTCCGGCAAGCAGGGCTGCTACGCTTATTATGAATGCCGTAGAATATTTTTGGCGAATTATTTTTATCAACAGCCATATCATTACAAAAATTGCAAATATTCTGAAAATCGACAGAAATAATTTTCCCCATTGTCCTCCAAATTCCATGCCGAATGCGAATCCCGGATTTTCGGTAAAACATATTTGAAACCAGTTGCCGAATACGGGTATACTTTCGCCAAGTGACATGCCGGTTTTTACAAGTATCTTGACAATTTGGTCAATAAATAAAATTATAATAATGGTAATTATTGCAAATATTGATTTTTTGTTTATTGTCATGATTTTGTTTTGAATTAAAAAAACGACTCAAGTTTTATTTATCATTCCTTGAGTCGCGGGTTTATATTAAAAAATTCATCTTTTGTTTTTTGCTTCAATGCTTAATGTTGCATGAGGTACGGCAAACAAGCGTTCTTTTGATATTAGTTTGCCTGTTTCGCGGCAAATGCCGTAAGTTTTATTTTCGATGCGAACTAATGCTCTTTCAAGGTCAAGAATGAATTTTTTTATTCGTTCGAGTTGCTGTCCCGATTCTTCTTTCGACAGGGTTGCAGCTCCATCTTCCAAAACTTTGAATGATGGTGAAGTGTCTTCGGTATCATTGCTGCCGCCGTGCGATATTGTTGATTTCAAAAGTTCGTAATTGTTTCTTTCTCTTTCCAGCCTGTCAAGAACTATCTGTTTAAATTCTGCAAGTTCGGCATCCGAATATCTTATTCTTGGGGGCTGCTGTTCTATGATTTTTTTTGCTGTCAGCGTTTTTGCCGTTGGTGTTGCAATTTCTTTTGCTGCTATTTTTTTTGCAACAGTTTTTTCTTTCTTTTTACCTGCTGTTTTCTTTTTTGGGAGACTTGTTCTTTTTGCTGTTTTTTTTACGGTTTTTTTATCTGTGGCTTTTGATTTTTTTGCAACTTTTTTTGCAACAACTTTTTTATCTGCGGTTTTAGTTGTTTTCGCAACTTTTTTTGTCGCTTTTTTTTCAACTTTTTCAGCTGTCTTTTTTGCGTTTTTTTTATCTGTAGTTTTTGATTTTTTCACAACAGGTTTTTCAACTTTGGCTTTTTCTGCCTTAGTTTTTTTATCTGTTTTTTTTGCAGCAACGGCTTTTTTATCTGCCGATTTTTTGGTCGGCGATTTTATTTTTTTTGTTATTTTTGTCCTTTTTTCAGCCATAATTTTACTTGTTAATATTTTAATACATCATAAAAGTGCGCAAATTTACATGAATTTTCCGAATTACACACAAATACGTAAAAAATATTCGTTTTTTACAGACTAAATGTGAAAAAAATAAATGTTCCATCTTTGTTAATTTAGAAATTAGAATCACTCCGGATTGTTTCTCTCTGCGAAGATATCAGCGACGAAGCAACCGAAGTGTCGCGGAGTTCAACGATTTAGAATCTGTTTAAATTCAACAAAAACAATATAATTAATTGAATTTCAGCTGATTAATTGACATTTATTTTGTATCTTTATGATTATTAGTAATATAACTCACGAAGCAATGGACAAAACAAATTATTCAACCAAACTGACTGAAAAACAGTACGAAGTTATTAAAAACTTTTTGAAAACAAAAATCAGAAAACGAAAACATTCATTGAAAAAATAATTAATGCCATGTTTTATCCTGTAAAAACAGGCTGTCAATGGCGGCTTTTATCCAATGATTTTCCCAAATGGCTGTCAGTATATTATTATTGAGTTAAATGGAAAAAGACGGTACACTGGGAGAAATAAACGAAATATTGCGCAACAAATTACGAATTAAAATTTCCGAGCGCAGGAATAATAGACAGTGAGAGCATAAAACGACAAGTGTCGGAGGGGAAAAAATCGGTTTTGCTGGGAACAAAAAAGTAAAATGACGCAAGCGCCACATAATAACGATTGCCTCTGTCGATAGTGGTTCATGCAGCAAATAAGCATGATAGCAAAATGGCATTTGAGATAATTGAGCCGTTGAAATATCGTTTTGAGAGAATGAAAAAATATATGCAGATGGAGGCTATCGTGGAGGATTTGCTGAAAATGTGAAGAAAAAATTTGGTTGGGATATGGAAATTACATTGCGTAGCTATAAATCAACAGAATTTCAGACGTTTGGCTAAAGACTTTGAATATAAAGCAGATTCAAGCGTTGCCAAGATACAACTCTCCTTTATCAAAATTAAATAAAATAATTGCTACATGAAATTTAATTAGAACAGTTTCTTAATTCCTCTAAAAAATTCACAAACACAAACGGGTCTTGAAATTCTATCTTTTCATTATCCCATTTATCTTGCAGATATTCAAAACCTGCGTTTGCGTAGCCTTCCATTTGACGAAACAGTTCGGCAATGAAATTATCAATCATATAAGTTTGATAGAAAGCGCCAAACGCCGAAAAATCGCCTTTTCCGCTCGTGTTGCCCTTGACCGAAATACTGTCAATCAAAGAACGATACTGTTCTTTGTGTCTCGGTCGTTTCTGACCGATTTTATATTTTAATACTGAATTGGACATAATTATTTTACTTGTTTATATAAATTTCCTGTTCCAATCCCTTTTTATATTTATGAATTAACGCAATCAAATTTTGTAATTTATTTTCTGTAATACTTACGGAGTCAAAATTAATTTTTTGATTATCGTATAATTTTTTATTCCCATGATTTGAAAGCATTTGTTCTATGCTGTCCGGCACAAAAAATTCCGATTTTTCGCCAAAATATTTTTTATATTCATTCAAGTAAATGCCGATTCCGGCAAAGTCAAAATCGCCAAAATGTAGATATTTATTCGGTATTGGCCGCAACCATTTAAGTAAATCCTTGCTTTGATTTTGCGGATAACGGCAAACAAATAAAGGTTTTATATTTTCAAACAAATATTTTTGATTTTCGATATACCTGAAATTTTCCGGATTTTCTATACCGACAATCGTAATACCTGTGGGAATTTCCAATGTTTCAAAATCGTAAATAAACTGAAATGTACCTGCTATTGGATTTATAACTATTTCACTTCCATTAATTTTCACCTGAATAGGCTCATAACAATTTATCAAAAAACCTTTGAATGTGCGCACTTGCCTAAGTTTGGAATTGCCTGAAATTTCCGTTAATTCGTTTCTTGACAAATTTTCCCGTGATAAAGTTTCGATATATTGCTGTAAGTCATTAATTCCAAATCTATTTTGCAAATACATTTTCAAAGAATCAGCGTTTAAAACTGATAATTTTTTCTGAACTCTGCCGCTTCTCCGTACTATGCTTTCAGATACAAGTTCTTCAATTACAGCATGTTTTATCGAACTTGCCGCAAGCGTTTCGCCTTGTTGTAACTTCAACAGTTTTTCCGCAATATGTAATGGAATTTTTGTCATAGAAAGCATGTTTTAATGTTGAATTTCATTTAGTTTATTAATCAATTTTTGTTTTTCGCCACTACCTGTTGTCGAGAAACGGAGTAAAGGCAAATCGAATTTTGCTATAATTCTGTCTTTTTTCTTGTCCCGCTCGGATTGTTCTGTGCCTGCTTTGTGGTACTTAAAACCATCAACTTCTATTGCAAGAATCGGATTTTTGCCAAGTTTGTTATAAATTAAGAAGTCCAAGTGTGTGTTGCGGTGTCGTGCATATTTTTGTTCTTCGTCTGTCAGTTTAGAAAAATCTCTGATTACATTGCGTAGCGGAAAATGTAAAACAACATCGTATTTTGAAAATTTGTCTTGTTTTAAAGTGTTTGCAATCAATGCGTACATCAGATTTTCGCTATCAAAGTCGGATTTTTTGCCGCTTTTTGAAATTATTTCGGCTCGTTTTTGTTCGTATCTTTTATACAAGTAGTCGAAAACAGAATGCAAAGCGCTCTCTTTTACTGAAAAATTGTTGTATTCAATGTAACGAATTAAGTCAGCAATGTTGCTATCCTTTTCGCTGTCATTGCCGTTTACTACTAAAATTAGTTGCTTTATTGCTCTTGAAATCGCTACATTCAAGCGGTTAGGATTGTCTGTAAATTCAGAAATTTCGTTATCAACCGTCGAAAGAATGATAACATCGTTTTCCCTACCCTGAAATTTATCAACTGTGTCTGCTTTGATTTGTGTTCCGCTGAATGCTTGTTGCAATGCGTTTGTTTGGTTTCGGTATGGTGTAACAATACCTAAATCAACTCCTTCAAGTTTTTCTTTTGGGATTATTTCGTTGATAATAACATCAATTTGTCGTTGATTCATTCTCTCACGAGCGTGATTGCCGGCAGAAGTTTTATAAACTATCAAAGGTTCTCTCCCGCTTTTTGTATCTGTGAGAATAATGAGTTGATTATCATAGAATTTTTGGTTACAAAAATCAATTATTTTCGGGTGGCAACGATAGTGTTCTCTCAAAAGCGTTTTGGAAACGCTTGGGAAAATTTCCATTATTGAAGCAAGCAAGCTGTGATTTGAGTAGCGATATGGCTCCGGAATAGCGAATGATTCAAAAACAGCATCAGTCTTTTCTTTCATTCTGTCATCAACTACATTTGGAAGTTGTTTTAAGTCGCCAACTATCACGGCTCGTCTTGCGCAAGATAAAGCAAGCGCACCTGTCGCCAAATCAACCTGTGAGGATTCGTCAATAACCACAAAGCCGTATGTAACTTCTTCGGATAAACTTCTTCGTAATGAATAAGTTGTACTCATTACCACAGGATAATCTTTGATAAATTGTTCGGATTTCGACCTTAATTCAGGAATTGTATATTGTCCCCGTTTGTTGCAATTGTACTTTTTATAGAGTTCCGACTTGAAAAGTTTCATTGAAAGTTGGCTGTATTCTTTCATTTTATCATCGAAAGAAAAGCGATTAAGAGAATTTTCCAATGGATTTTGTCTGTTTTTTAATTCGTCAATTTTAATTGGATAATACTTCGATTGACAAAGAAGTATTACTTTTTCAGCAGGCACATCAAATATTTTTTTGTCTTTTATTCCGTATTTGAAACGATATAGTAATTTTCTCCACCAAGTGAGTTTTTTGCTTGTAAGAATTTGGTTTTCAATGGCAATCCAAAATGCAAGCAAATTATCCGCTGTTGTGCTTTTCAAAAAATCGATATCATTTTCTATTTTATTTTCTTCTTGAAAATGTTTGTATTCTGTTGTCAAACAATCAAGTTCTTGTTTGAGCAAAGCCAATTCGTTCTTTTGTCGAAGATACTCTGAAAGTTGATTGAAAAGGTTTTTGCAAACCATTTTTATGCTTGATTTTTCTTTATCTGGCATATTGAATTGCGACAAATCGGGAATATCTGTTTGTGATTCAATAAATTCTTTCTTGTTAGTCGAATTGCCAAGCAATGCCGCGATAAATTCTATTCCGTTCTTTTGCAATTTTTCGTACACATTTTTTGTTGCCGAGTTGTTACTCGAAACAACAGCAACGCTCTGTCCATTCATTACGGCATTGGCAATAATGTTCAAAATTGTCTGTGTTTTTCCTGTTCCAGGAGGTCCTTCGATAACACTCAAAGGCGAAGAAAATGCCTTATTTACAGCATCTTTCTGACTAATATTGAATCCAAAAGGAAAAATTTCAATCGGTTTGTTGAAGTGATTTTCTGACGGCTGTATTCTGTTGAGAAAGTTCGCAAGTATGGAATAGCTTGGAATAAATGTTATTTTAGCGTAACTGTCTGCAAGTATATTTTTTCCTTCTTCGGTAGTCAGTCCGACCGTGTCGGCAATTTTGTTCAGATATTGGAAAAGATTGTTGGATTTTTCGCTGTTAATGGCTGACTTTACGATTTTGATTCTGTCGTATCCATATATGTAAGATTTTGGGTTGTTTTTAAAGGTAACAAAACACCGATTACTCACAAAATAATAGGAACTAATATCATCAGTTCTATCTTCTCCATCAACGTATATCAATTCTTTTTTTAGTGGCATAAAGTACAACTTTTTTGGTCATTTCTTATTTACTATTCGTTTTACGCTTGTTCTGTTTTTGCTGTCTTTAAGCAGAATGTAAGTGTATTTATAATCGGCTGCATTGTAGGAAGTTGGCGAGGAATTTATTAGCAAGATATTTCTATCGTTGGCAAATTTCAAAATGCCTTTTACGTTGTTGGGGTGGAGTTTTCCTATTTCATCCATCATACAGTGCAGAGAAAAATCGCCTTTGTTTTTGCGTGCGTTCGTTCGCATTATTTTCCAGCTTAACCGTGGTTGGTTGGCATCTATACTTAACGGATTTACGAAGTATTTGCAAGTCAAACCGCTCACAAAAATCCGCTGGGTTTCTTTCGTGCAGGTGCAGGCTGAAAGAAAAAGAATGCAAAGTAATGAATGATAGATTTTTTTTGACATATGTTGCGCTATTTAGTTTTTATAAAAATCGCTGTAAAATAAAGTTCTTTATTTCCTGCCAAAATCGGCAGGAATTTCCCCCCATACAGTTGTATGCCATTTTAAAACTTCATTATGCTCATCATTTGAATTTAACCATTTTTCTGCTCGTTCTATTATTTCAAACAATTTAGCGTTATTTTCTGTTTTATCAAGATTTGTACGACATTTTTTGTTTTTAACCCAAGAAATTGCAATTTTGCTATCTGAATAAATAGGTAAGTTGCTGTTTTTTTGTTTTAATAATGCTAATCCGTGAACAATAGCGAGAAATTCTCCGATGTTATTTGTTCCTTCTTTGAATGGTCCTTGATGAAAGATTTGATTTCCGTTTTCCATATTTACACCTCTATATTCCATATCACCGGGATTTCCACTGCAAGCAGCATCTACACAAACGCTTTGAACTATTGGTTGTACGGCGTTCAAGACAAATAATTTTTTTTCGGAATTTTCAGACAAAATACTTTTTTTGATACAGTTTTCATATCCCGATACAAATGCTTCTTCTGCTTCTTTTTTACTCGTAAATCCTTTATATTTCGCTTTTGGAAATTTATCAACTTGTTTTTTGCATTCTTCCCAAGAGTTAAATATTCCATTTTGTCTTCCATTCCAAACTACAAAATATTTTGTTTTCATATTCTTTATCTTTTTATTTGAGTGCCACAAGTCGGACAAAATTTATGATTTTCATTGACTTGTTTTTTGCAACGATCACAAATCAATATTTTTGGAATGTTTAATTGTATGGGTTCAAATACTCGCTCAATTAGATTTTCGGGAATTTCATCAATAAATGAAGATTCGTTACCTTTTTGTGAAATCAAAAAAAGTATGTCTTTTGCTCGTGTTACAGCGACATAAAACAATCTTCGTTCCTCTTCCATTAATAAATCGTGATTAGCAGGTTTTATTACTTGGAAAATTCTATCTTCAAGCCAAATATCAGGGAAACCGCCTGAACCTTCTGTCAGTCCAATAATAAAAACAACTTTTGCTTCCAATCCCTTTGCTGCATGTATGGTTTTTGCTTGAACTTTTATGCCTTCATTTTTAAAAGCCTCAGCGAAGGAAGGATTATCGGAGTATTTTGTTGGACGAAACATATGATTTCGGCGATAAAGAAATAAAATATCATCACTCGTAAAACCGTTTTCTTGTAATTTTTTTACATTTTCAATGCAATAATTTATTGTTTCCGGATTTTGCATTGTGTTCTGATTTGCAGAATAAAGTACAATCTTTTGTGCAGACGGTTTTATGGCTTTTATCTCTTTATCAATTTTAAATTTGTTGTGTTTTATGATTTCGTTTCCTGCCTCTACAATGTTTTCTGTACTTCGGTAATTCAAATTTAGTTTTATCACATTTGAATTTGGGAAATTCTTCTCAAATTCAACAATATAACTTACATCAGAACCTCGAAAACCATAGATGCTTTGCCAATCATCTCCAACACAAAACAGTTGTGTATTTTCCGTTAAAAGCATTTTAATAAAATTTACTTGCAAACTATTAACATCTTGAAACTCATCTACTAATATGTATTTAAAACGGTCTCTCAATTTGTTTGCAATATCAGGTTGATTTCTCATTAAAGAATTACAACGAATAAGTAAATCATTAAAATCAAGGTATGATTTATCAACACAGTATTCATTGTATTTTTTTATAAGAGGAATGGCAACTTGATAAAAATTTCGTACCCTTTCGTGTTGGTCTTTACTCGCTTGTTCTGCAATTTTGTCAATATCAACATTTTCTACTTTAGTCATATCTGCAACACGATTTGTCATTTTAATAAATTCGGCAATATGATTCAAAAATCCGTTAAAGGTTTCTTCGTAATTTAATGTTTTTGGCGTATAATCAACTGACAATCTGTTTTTTATTATGCTGTCTAAAATATGACTGAGCAATGCAGAATCGTGAGTGTCTTTTTCATAAGTAAATTCTACTTTTAGACCTGCTTTACCATATTCCTTTAGTTTATCATTGATTGGATAACTTTTATCGCTTATGTGTTCAATGTATAAATTCGCTTCCGGCAGATAAAAATCAGGACAAAAAGTAAATCCTTTTTCTGTAACTTGACGTTTTGCTTCATAGCGATATTGTATATTATTTCTAAAAAACCAGTCGGCAATAAATTGCTCAGATTTTGAGCGTACTTTTGTACCGTCAAGAGTCGTGTATAATTTTTCGTATGAATTTGAATAATTACTTGTATGATGAATTTTATCTACATAATAATCAAGAATATAACGTTTTAGTTGAATTAAAAAGCCTGTATTGTCGCAGAGTTGAATCAGTAATTTATGAAATACTTCAAACACTGTTTCTTTTGCCTTGTATTCGGAAAATTCATCGTCTTCATTCACTGGCGAATCGCCTATAATTCTAAATTTATTGTCAAATTCTTTTGCACCATACTCTCGCAATATTTTGTAACACAAACTATGAAAAGTTCTAATTGTCAATGCTTTAATCCATTGGTGTGTTTTTTGTTCCTCTACCCTTAAAAATCCTTTTTCTTTGTTAGTTGTGTTTTTATTGGAAAGTTTTTGATAATAATTGCCTGAACTGTCAACAGACATAATTAATCTGTCTAACATTTCATTCGCGGCATTTTTAGTAAAAGTTACAGCAAGAATATTTGCCGATTTTACACGCTCTTGTTCAATTAGATATACAATTTTTTGCAACAAAGTCATCGTTTTTCCCGAACCTGCCCCTGCGAGTACAAGTAACCGTTTTTCTTTACTTACAACCGCTTCTTGCTGTTCTTTGTTAAGTGATGATATGTTTATATTTGATGTCATTATTATATATATTTTAACTTTGCAAAATTACATTTTTTAATTTA
Source organism: Prevotellaceae bacterium (assembly GCA_031275825.1). GTDB lineage: Bacteria > Bacteroidota > Bacteroidia > Bacteroidales > UBA932 > JAIRKV01. The sequence goes on from JAISOH010000008.1 coordinate 15,294, forward strand.
TACTTCAATTAATTTCTATCAATTATTTATGTGTTTTAAAATGACAGTTCGATATTTTGGGTTTTCGTTGCCTTGCGATTTGAAAGTCAGCACACAAAATGCTCCTGTTTCTGTCTGTACTTCATAAATGATAAACGAATTTTGGTACGGGAAATAATACTCGTCATAAGTTTTTTGTCCTGCCTTAATGCCCAATTTTTGTTTGTCGGCATTATAGAAAAACAAAATTGTCCGCAACAATGTAGATTTTCCAACTCCCTGCGTACCAATAAAATGCACATTCCCGTCAAGATTTACTTCGGCATAAGGAAGCGATTTGTCGGCTGAGTTTATGAAGATTATTTTATTCAGGTATTTCATTTTGCACCTCCTCCGAAATATTTATGGTTAAGAGCAACTGTTCAATATATTTGAACGCCGCCAACACCTTGTATTGTCCTGTCCGCTCGTTTTCAAGTTCGATAAAACTCTCTTTTACAAGTCCGTCCAAAATTTCTTTCAAAATTTCTTCTCGTGATTTTTTATCTTTGTTTATGCTGTCTAATTTAGTTTCCAAAACGGTTTTTATATCAGTAGAAGTTTCGAGAATGTACTGGTCTTTCAGACATTTTATTTTTCGCAACTGCTCAATCACGCTGCTCTGATACTGTATTTGGTTCAGAAAATCAATAATTTGCCGTTCAATTTCAATCAGGTTGTGCGGACATTTACCGGGTTGCATTTTCAGTTGCACGATAATACTGTTCAATTCTTCATCGGTTGCTGTTGTGAAAAATGTAAGCTCTTTTTCTGAAATCAATTTTTCAGTCTGTTCAATCAGTTTGGCAATATCTTTTCTTTTTTTGTCGAGATTTGTGAGTTTTGCTTTTTTGTTTTTGTAATTTGGTTCATTTTTGAAAGTATTATCTACATTTCGCTTCAAATCTACCACATTTCGCAAAGTGATATTTCCAACGTTGCGTAGTGTCTTTTTTACTTCCCGCAGATAGGCATACTTACGCTGTTCGTTAGTTTCATTAAGGTAATAATCAATCAATATTTTGCTTAATCTTTTCAATATTTTCGTTGATATACGAAGTATTGATTTCTTCATTTGCATTTAACACTTTCTCAAAAAACTGCAAAAACAAATCATCAATTTCAAGATTGTTGCCGTTTTGGCGAATTACTTCTCTGTCTAACAGAAATTTAATGCGATTATCGTTACTTTCAACCAAATCAAGAGCATAATCATACTGAAAATTCTTGACTGATTTTCGCTTTTTGAACATTTCCGACAACAAATTTGCCTCTCTGTTAAGAGCGGTAAAAAGTTCTTTTATGCTGGAAAATGTGTTCATATATATATATTATTTTTTTAACCCAAACCTCTTTCTATGCACTGCAATATTCGCCAAATCAGGATACAATTCTTCGGCATACGGCAAAAAGATTTGTTTTCCTGCAAATTGCGAAATATTGAACGCCGATTTTTGATTTTCCACAAAATTTTTGTTTGTTAAAATTGTATATTCATCTGAAATGGAAATCAAACCTCTGTCAAACGCTCGGTGTAAATTAGGGCAAAGAGCTATTCCATTTGTGAGCGTATCATCATATCCTTCCGAAAACGGCACAATGTGGCAGGCATCAACCATAGAAACATTGGCAACGGCTGAAATTCTTAAACCCGAAACGGCGCAAGTGTGATTGTATATTTTTGGAATTTCACGCTTGAATAGTCCGCAGCGAATAAAAATTTCCTCCTGAAAAGCGTTTTCATCAACCTGATTTTTCAATTCAATGATTTTTTGTTTGTAGCGTTCCGAATTGTCGTGCAAAATGGTTTCTGACGGCAAATCATCGTCGCCATTCGTGCCGAAATTTGACTTTGTATCAGGAAAATACTTATCCAACAATGCGATTTTTAGAATATCTCTATTTTCGGAAATTAAAAGCAAGTTGGATAATTCTTTGTCAATCAGCGCATATTGTACTGCCGTTGTCAGATTTCCAAAACTGCGCATTGAACTTTTGGATTCAATCCATTTTTCACAACCTGCATTTGCAATTAATTTCCAAAACGGCTCTGAACTCAAATGATAGAACGGCAAAGCAAAAATCGGAAAATGGTTTGTCAAAACAAGTTTTGCCCAATTCGATTTGAAAGAGGCAACTAATTCAGGCAACACATATATTTTATTATCAGCACAAATTCCCTGTTCAAACAAACGAATAACGCTCAACAGCAAAATTGGCTTGTGTGGTGCGCCTCCGTTTTTCATATCCCGCTTTAA
>JAISOH010000143.1 GCA_031275825.1 Prevotellaceae bacterium
TTTTTATTTATTACCAAACTTTTTTTAATCTTTTTTTTCCCACTTTTATTAATTGCCTCATTTACAACTATCTTTTTTTTATATACATCGCCTATCTTTCTTTCTAACATAGAACAAAACGGCTATATTGATACGCTCGCCTTTATTATTTCCATGTAGAACACGCTTATGTCGGCATACTTGAATTTTTGTTTTGAAAAACGGGAAAACAGTGCCTTTTGAGCCGTTGCTTTTATTTGCTCTTCCGATTTGTGAAACCCGCAGTTGTTTTTCTTCGCTTGAAAATTCGAGGTTGCCGCATTATCTGCGTTTCATCGCTTCCTGTTGCCGCGCCTGTCTGACGGCAATATGGACAGGTTGTACCCTGACTAATAGTGTCCGTTTGGGCATTTCTTAAATTCATTCATCTTTATTCTGATTTTTCAGTTTGCTTGTTATAATATCTCAATTCATCAACAGTTTTCACATATTCACTGCATTTGGTATAAAGAGCGTACGCATTTTCTTTATTTCAAGCAGACCATGATTTGTTAAACATCGCCACTTCTGTTTCATAATATAATGCATTGTTGAATAGAAAAAAATTAAAGGAAATGTTAAAAAAGTAATTATTAATGATGAATAGATTGCTTCCCGATTCGGACTTCGTCTTCGCAGTTCGCAAAGGATAAACAAATAATTCTCAATTCTCCAAAAATATTTTTATAAAAATAAAAAAATTATCGAAAATTATTTTAACTTTGCGGATGATAACAACAATTTAATTTAAAAAGATATGAAAAAATTATCAATTATTACAGCAATGCTGCTAATGGCAGCATTTACAGGCGCTCAAAGTTTAGCGCCGATAAAACTTAACGAGCCGAATAAAAACAGAGGGACATCTGTTATGAAAGCATTGAGCGACCGCCATTCCACGCGTGAATTTTCTACTGAAAAATTGAGTTTGCAGGATTTGTCCGATTTATTGTGGGCAGCCAATGGAATAAATCGTCCAGATGGACGCAGAACAGCCGCTACCGCACGCAATGATCAGGATATTGATGTTTACGCAATTATGGAAGAAGGCGCTTATTTTTACGATGCAAAAAACAATGAATTGACGCCTGTTGCCGAAGGCGACTATCGCGATTTGATTGCCGACAGACAAGTTTCGGTAAAGGATGCGCCTGTTTCGTTGCTTGTTGTATCTGACATATCGCGTTTTACAGGCTTGGACATCGAAACGCAGAAACAGTGGGGAGCACTGGATGCGGGAATAGTTTCGCAAAACATTATGATTTTTGCTTCAGGATGCGGTTTTGCTACAGTGCCGCGCGTTTACATGAATAAGGATGAACTTAAAAAAGTTTTGAAACTTGGCGAAACGCAAATTCCAATGATTAACAATCCTGTGGGTTATGCGCGTTGATACTTGCAATAAATTAAACTTTACATTCGAAATGTGATATTCCGCAATTATGAAAAATTTATTGGACAAAAAACGGAATTTCCACATTTTAAGTATAGTTTTTATGATATTATTAGTTTCCTGCGGGCGTAAACATGATGAAAAAAAATGAACAGAATGTTGGATGAATTTGCCCGTAAAGCGAGAGAGAAGATGGAAGAAGTTGATACTGCCTACGGACAAAGAGCTTTGGAATTACAGGCGAATTTGTCCGCATATATCGCTGAACAGACTCAAAATCTGATGAATTTGGGCATATCAATTATGGAAATACAGGACGCATTACGGGCGGCTACCGACAGAGTGGAACAGACCTGCGCTCCGAACACAGATGAATTTGATGAAGGAACGGGTGAACGGCTGGAGCCGCCTATTAATGTATTTACTTTTTTTCTACCTGTTGAGGAAGCGGTAATTACAGCCCTTGCCGCTGGAAATTTCGACGAGTCGGGACTAATGGAACATATTCGCGCGTTGGCTGATATTACAGCGCTTGAGATGACGGAAGGTTTGGATTTGGTATTGAGCGATTTTGGTAAAAATCAGGCGCTGTGCGATGCAATCACAGGTGGCGAAATCGTAACAGGAAGCAATGGCGAAGCGTTTATACCTGAATTTTTAACAGTCAAAGAAGCAGACGGCTATCGGTATTCTGTCAGCGATCCGGCTGTATTTAAATCATTCAAAGAAGTTCAAACCATTGCCGCTTTACTGGAATCATTTGATCAAAAAACATTTTTCAAAAGGGCTGATATTAAGAAACTGCTGAAAGCAGGCTGGCTTGACGGTTATAATCCCCGGTCAGTGAAAAAAGAAGCCGGTTATATTGTTGATGAATTGTGGAAGGAATTTATCGCTTTACGCGAGATTTACCGCAAAGCATTGGCACAGCGAAAGGGGATACTCATTTTCGTGGGTTATCAGGGAGAGGAAACAGATAATTTTGAAAATTATATTTAAAAATGTTGAATAAAAAATTGATATAAAACAAAGAAAATTATGGAAAAGGAGTTTAAAATGGCTGTATTGGTTTATGACAATTATAAAGAAGAAGAAACAAATGCTTTTACAAAAAAGCTACATGAATTAACTACACAGGGTGCGTATGAACATTCTCGCGGTTTAGATACAACAAAAACCCATGAAGAAGTAATAAAAATATATAATAAAATTCCGGAAAATGAAAGAACAGGCGAACAGACAAGGTGCGCTGTTGCGGCTTTAATTTTAAATAAGATGGATGAGTCGCGTTTGTTATTGGATAAATGGCAAAATATTGGTAAAGACGATGAACAATGGAATGTACAATATGGTTGGACATATTATCTGGAAAAGAATTATAAAGAAGCGATACCCTATTTGGAAAAAGTTGCAGAAGATCTACATGATACCGATCAGACTATTTTGGGGTATTTATCAAAATGCAATGAAAATATTGGGAACAAAGAAGAAGTGAAAAGAATTAAAAAAAGAATTCGGGAAATAGATAATTGGGGAAACAGTAAGGATAATTTTAAGAAGGAAAAATATTATAAAAAATAATAGAATACGGCGTTACCCGCATAACAGGATTGTATGCGTTTTTTTTATTTTTTTGTAATGCTTGACAAAAAATAATATCAGGATGGACAAACAAAGAAGAAATAAAATGAATGATAAACTGTATGAATTTGAGGCTGTAATAAGAAAAAATCCCAAAATGGATGCTACCTATATTGAATTTCCGTATGATGTACGGAAAGAATTTGGCAAAGGCAGAGTGAAGGTACGCGCTGAATTTGAGGGCGAACCGTACGATGGCAGCGTAGTCAATATGGGAGTAAAAAACGAAGACGGTTCTGTATGTTATATAATCGGACTCGTAAAAGATATACGGAAAAAAATAAACAAACAGCCCGGAGATAAAGTAAAAGTTGCAATAAAAGAGAAGGAATAGAAGTAATATGAAAGCAAAAATAATGATTATTGCGCCTGTTGTTATAAAGATGGAAAATTTACTCAGGCGTAACAATGGAAGGTGTGATAGAAATTTGTGTAGCGTGAAGTCCTGTTTGAAAAAGAAAAAATAAACAGCATGACTTACAAAATTACCAATCAATAAACATATCAAGAAAATAAAAATCGTTAGCGCTGTCTCAAAATGGTATTTTACACGTCATTGCTTCGCCTAACGGCTCGCAATGACAAAACCGGAGTTTTAAGACAGCCTCAACGGAAATTAAAGGGAGGACGCAGAAATAAAACTTGCGTCTTTTCTTTTTATAGAACTGTTGCCGTTATTTTTTGCTGAAAATTTTTTTGTACAGCATGTTGTCAAGAGAAAATTTTCCTCCTCCCGTAAATAAAAGCAGGGCATATATCACAGCATAAATAACGGCTAATTCTTTTTTAGCAAAAGGATCTGCCGCATGTGCTATAAATATGGCAATCATCATCGAAAATAATAACGGGATGACGGCTATGCGGGTAAATAATCCGAAGATAAGAAAGATGGAGCATACTATTTCCGCTGAAATAATCATGATAAGAGAAAGCCTGCTGCCCAAACCGACCGGATCAAGAAAGTTGGTTGCCAACTCGTCAAAATGGTTCAGTTTTGTTAATCCATGCGTGATCATCAATAACCCCCAAAATATTCTAATGAAAAGAATTACCCGGTTATATCCTGTTGCCTTTGGCGATACGATAAAAGAAATCATTTTATACATAATACTTGTTTTTAATTACACATTTATACATTTTTAAGGCTATCCGTATGATTTGCGATTGCCGTAATTTTTGTAAAGGTAATATGTTTTGCACCTGCCTGCAAATAGATTATTTTTATCGTATTATTAATTTTTCCAATACATTATATATATGCAGGTAAAATTTCCATGTGTCCGTAAATGCAACCGACTGATTGTGGAAAGAAAATGTTCAGGAGAAATGGAGACTACTGGAAAATAACAACGATTAACACAATCGCTTAATTTTTTTCACAAACCACAATATATTCCGACAGCATAGTATTTACTGTTTTTCCGGTAATATTGGTAGGCGAATTTTTAGATGGCATGGCTTTATTGCTTAAAGCCCGTTCGTATGTAATCAAATGAGAGAACCCGTTTTCGGTAAATTTTTCTGCAATAAACTGGTCGGTGGGCAACTGTACATTTTTTACAGTCCTGTTTCCCACTATGTAAACTGTTTTTCCTCCTCGCCGGATACAGTTCGCGACATGCTGTATCGAACTGCCCAGATCGTTGTAGAAAGCCGATACTTCCAGCGCTCGTTTGCTGTCGGTTTGGTTGATTTGTGCAATGCAGTCGGCAATGAGACCTTTTGTGACAATCTGTTTCGGTTTTACTCCACCCATTAACATGCCGTCTATTTTGCGGGCATAACTGACATCCAGCCATTCGTTTGATAGCGTTGAAAACTGTCCGTACGCTACCGTAGTTCGACTGTCGCCGTAGGGCGGACTTGTGAGAACGATGTCAAAATATTCGTTTCGAGGTTGAAATTCGGAATATTCAACAGTTATTTTCACTTCGTTTTTCAACTTTGGGAAATAATAGTTTGAGTATAGAAAAAATGTATCTTCCAACTTTTTAAAATAAACTCCGATAACGTCGGGATTGAAGTTCAGCAAGTCTTCCGGTTTCATCCGAAAGAGTTTAAATTCATTGTTCCGCGTACGGGAACAGTCGCGTACGGTTTCCGAAAAGGGCACAAGAAATAAAGTGCGGATATTTTCATTCGGGATTTTATTGATGAAATGTTTTATAAGGGACAGGTTCGCAATAACTTCTTTTGAAAACCAAAAATCAATATTCGTAATCTCCGGTCGTTTTAAATCAGTGATATTATTTTCGTTTTTCAAAAAATCAAATACATTGTTCCGGAACGTTTGCCTTGTTTCGACAAATTCATTTAAAGATATTTTCGTGAATTTGGCTCTTGAAATCAACACTGCCAGTGGATTTATATCGAACCCGTTCATTTCGGTAATTCCACATTCCAGCCCGCTTGCAAAAGACGAACCCGAGCCACAGTAAGGGTCTAAGAGTGTCCCGCCTGACACGTTCAGTTCCTTTAGAATGTCAATGCCGATTTGCGGCAGCATGGTTGCAGGATATTTATGCAAGTTCGGATAAACCGAAGCGTAAGACTGTCCTGCATAATCATATTTAGTATTTCTGACAACCTGATATTTCATAAGTCTGTTATATTATTGAACAGTAACGGTAATTTATCTCCGTTTTGAAGGGATATACCCCAGATCTTTTATCTGTTTAAATTCAGTCGCAAATTCTTTAATCGTCATACTGTTCTTAATAATTGAAACACAAAGATACATGAATTTTCCATTACACACAAATAAACAGCGCCACCGAAGCAATGGCTCGCTTGTTGAGTTTCCTTTTCTGTGCCATTCTGTCATCTGTTTTAGATGTTGAACATCCGGCTTTTGACGCTTTGCCGTTCTATCATCCCGGCAAAAATCCCTTTTGCGGCGAGCAGTTCTTCGGGACTGCCGCTTTCGGCGACGGCGCCGTTGTCGAGGACTACGATTTTGTCGGCTCCGGCTACCGTGCGCATCCGGTGGGCAATGACTAATACGGTTTTGTTGCGTATCAATGCCGAAAGGCCCGCCTGTATTCGGGTTTCGTTTTCTACGTCAAGCGAGGCGGTGGCTTCGTCGAGGAGGACGACCGGCGCGTCTTTCAGCAGGGCGCGGGCGATGGA
>JAISOH010000003.1 GCA_031275825.1 Prevotellaceae bacterium
TAGGATATATTGGTAATAAGCAAAAAAAATATGTAGAAGCAGCTAAAGGTACGAACCTGTTTTTCGCTATTTATTCAGATGAAAATGGTAACCGGACATACGAAACAGTTCCCTTAAACTTTGTTATAGAACGACTGAAACAGGGATTAAAAGAAGTGCCCGAAAAGAATGAAAAAGGACATTCCTTGTTATTCTATTTATCTCCTAATGATTTGGTATATGTGCCTACGGAAGAAGAAAAAATTAATCGTATAAATATTGACTTTAATAATTTGACAAAAGAACAGGTGCAAAGAATTTATAAAATGGAAAAAGCATCTGATAAAGAATGTTATTTTATTAGAAATGATATTGCTTCTCTAATAAAACAATACGATGCTAAAACAAAATACGGAGAATTTGAAAGTCAAAATAAACTTCAAACTACCATGTGCAAAGAATGTATAAAAATCGCAGAAACTTGCAAAAAACTAAAAGTTGACCGTTTAGGAAATATCACAGAAATAAATGGAAAAAATTAAATTAAATTAACCATAACAAACAAATTAAAAATTAAAATAATGGAACAAATTCCGAAATCAGAAGGCAAGTGTCTTTTTTGTGGAGAAACATTTACCAAAACAGGCATCACCCGCCATTTACAAACCCATTTAAGGCAAAAAACAAAAGAAAATACACCGGGACAATCGTATTTGGTAAAAGTAGAACTAAATCCGAAATGGGGCAGTTCGCATTATTTTCTTTTGCTTTGGATAGACAGTAAAGCAACAATGAAAAACATAGATCGCTTTCTTCGGAATATATGGCTCGAATGTTGCGGACATTTAAGTGCATTTACCACTCCGCAGAGCCATGACAAAGTGCCTGTGAGCCGTAATGTTGACAATGTTTTTTGTAAAGGTTTGAAGTTGGAATATAAATATGATTTTGGCAGTACAACCGAACTTTTGCTTACAGTTGTGGAAGAATATCCGGTTAAAACCGATGACAAAATCGTTTTGCTTTCGCGTAACGAACCTCTGGAATGGTTGTGCGACACATGCAAAAAAGAGCCGGCAACACAAATATGTACTGTTCATGATTGGGACGACGACAGTTTATTTTGCGAAAAATGCGCCGAGAAACATGCAAAAAAATGCGAAGATTTCAAAGATTATGCAGCCATGCCTGTTGTTAATTCTCCTCGCATGGGAGTGTGCGGATATGAAGGCGGAACAATAGATATTGAAAGAGATGGCGTTTTCACAAAAAAACAGTCATGATAAAAAAAACTCTATATTTTGAAAATCCTGCTTATTTAAGCATGAAAAATAAGCAACTGATTATCAAACTTCCGGAAATTGAAAAAAATGATTCGCTGACCGACTCATTTAAGAAAAATATTATAAAAAGCATACCTCTCGAAGATATTGGAGTTGTTGTTTTAGATAACAAACAAATAACAATAACTCACAGTTTAATAGAAGAACTGTTATCAAACAATTGCGCTCTAATTACATGTAACGGCAATCATATGCCTTTTGGACTTAATCTTCCATTGAGCGGCAATACAGTACAAAGCGAACGTTTTCAGGCACAGATAGAAGCATCCCTTCCGTTAAAAAAACAATTATGGCAACAAACAATTCAGACAAAAATAAAAAATCAGGCGCATGTATTGGCAAGCAAACGCAATGTTGTTGTTAATAATATGTTAGCATGGGCAGGGCAGGTAAAAAGCGGCGACAGCGATAATTTGGAAGCACGCTCGGCAGCATATTACTGGAAAAATATTTTCCCGCAAATTGAAGGTTTTACCCGTTATCGCGAAGGTATGCCGCCAAATAATTTATTGAATTACGGATATGCCATATTAAGAGCCATCATTGCACGTTCGCTGGTTGCAAGCGGATTGTTACCAACATTGGGAATTCATCATCACAATCGTTATAATGCATATTGTCTCGCTGATGATATCATGGAACCATATCGACCGTTTGTAGATAAATTAGTTGTAGAAATAATAGACGGTAAAACCGATTTTGAAGAATTATCAAAAGAAATAAAAATCAAAATGCTGAATATTCCTGTAATGGACGTAATGATAAATGAACAGCGAAGTCCTTTAATGATAGCAGCCGGTCAAACGGCAGCTTCGCTGGCAAAATGTTATTCGGGAGAAAGCCGAAAAATTGCATATCCGTGTTTTGAAACATAAAATGCAAAACAGGTTTAACGAATATAGAATCATGTGGATAATGGTATTTTTTGATTTACCGACCGAAACCAAAAAAGACAGAAAAGCACATTCTGTATTTCGTAAAAATCTTATAGAAGATGGATTCGGCATGTTTCAATTTTCGATTTATTTGCGGCATTGCGCCAGTAGAGAAAACGCGGATGTACACGTAAAACGGGTAAAAACACTGTTGCCGGAAAAAGGACACGTAGGCATTCTGTGCATTACAGACAAACAGTTCGGAGCTATGGAACTGTTTTACTGTAAAAAAACCAAAGAGATTTCTACGCCGCATCAGCAACTTGAACTTTTCTAAAACTATTTTTATGTATCAACCGAAATTAGAACGATTATTACGTTTAATGAAAATGCAGACAGGCAACATTTCATATTCAGTTAATGACTTGTCTGACAGGTTAAACATGTCGATTCGTACAATTTACAGATATATCGAAACTTTTCGTCAGGCAGGATTTGTTATTAAAAAACGGGGAGATTTTATCAGAATAGATAAATCTTCTCAATATTTTAAGGACATCAGGCAGGTACATTGATATCTTTCGTATCAGCAGTTTCAGTCAATATTTTATAAAATTACGGTTAGGCTTACTATCAATGTCGCTTTTTCCTTTATCGGAACAAGATATAACGAAAATATCCGACAACGAGTGGATTCTTGAAACAAAAGTTTGCAGTTATGAAGGAATTGGACGTTTCGTAATTGGACTGTTACATGATATTGAAATTTTGGAATCTGATGATTTTAAGAAATATATGAGAAAAATAAATTCTTCACAAAATATTTAGTCACACCTTACGAATAAAAATCAGCATAAAATTATATATTTTAAAAAAGTTTATTTCAAAAGTTCGGTTTTATCATTGCGGATTGCAAAGCTGTGAAGCAAACAGATAATTATCAATAGATTGCTTACTTGTTTTACTCCTCGCAAAGACGAACAAAACAGGACGCAGCGCGTCATTGCGAGGAATGAAATGACGAAGCAACACGTCATTGCGAACGAAGTGAAGCAAACCAGAGTAAGGGATAATGAAAATAATCATAAAGAATACTGGATTAACTCCGTTGAGCTCCGCTTCGCTTCGGTTGCTTCCTGCTTCGCTCGCAATTCGCAATGATGGACAAAACCAGTACGCATCGCGTCTTCCTATGTTTTCAGAAAAAATAAGAAAGATTACATTTGTAAAAGTAAAATGAAAGAATCCAAATAATAACAAACGACTACTTGACCGTATCAACAATTTTATAAAGTTTATCCCCTCTGCGCACTTTTCCTATTGCGGGAACAGAACAATATACGCCTTTTTCTGCTTTTTCGACAGGTTTCAGGTCAACGCGTATTTCTTTTACTGTTTGTTCCATAACGCCTGTTGTTGAGCCTGTTATAATAATTTCGTCGCCTTTATTCAATTCGCCTGCTTCAATTAAAAATTCGGCAATACCGATATTGCCAAAAAAATTTGTGCACTTTGCTACATATTCTTTCCGCTTTGGCGACTGATTTCCGTATTCTTTGCTCCATTCGCCGAGCCGCTGACCAAGATAGTATCCGTTCCAGAATCCGCGATTGAAAACATTACCGAGCTGTCGCATCCATTCATCTACTTTCTGTTGATTATAAGTTCCTTCAACAATAGATTTTATTGCTTCGCTGTAACAGCGGCTAACTGTTTTTACGTATTCGGCAGAACGTGCACGACCTTCGATTTTGAAAACCGAAACTCCGGCATCTATCATTTTATCAAGAAAACCGATAGTGCAAAGGTCTTTGGGCGACATTATATATTCATTGTCTATTTCAAGTTGAGTTCCCGTTTCTTTATCTGTTACAGTGTAGGCTCGTCTGCATGTTTGCAAGCAGACTCCGCGATTTGCCGAATAATTATATTCGTGCAAGCTTAAATAACATTTTCCCGAAATTGACATGCATAATGCTCCGTGAGCAAACATTTCCAGTTTTACAGGATTTCCGTGCGGTCCTTTTATTTGCTGTTCGTAAATTTGCCTGTGTATTTCGGCAACCTGTTTCAAACTTAATTCACGGGCAAGAACAACAATATCTGCGTATTGGGCATAAAATTTCAACGTATCAATATTACTTATGTTTAATTGTGTAGATATATGAACTTCAACATCGCATTTACGGGCATAATTAATTACCGCCTGGTCGGAAGCAATAATTGCATCTATTCCCGTTTTCTTTACTTCTTCTATAATTTTGCGCATATCGTTCAGGTCGTCGTCATACATTATAACGTTCAGGGTAAGATATGATTTCACGTTACTGTTTCTGCATATTTCGGCAATTTCGGCAAGCTGGCTTAATTTGAAATTATTTGCCGATTTTGAACGCATGTTTAAGTTTTCTACTCCAAAATAAACAGCATTTGCTCCGCCCTGAATTGCAGCCCTTAAACATTCAAAATTACCTGTCGGAGACATTATTTCAAAGTTGCTAATCATTTTCGTACTGATTCCTGTTGTTTTGTTTTTTTCGTTATACATTTTGTATTTATTGTCCATGAAATTGAAATCTGTTAAAAATTGTTTTGATTATGCGGTTGTATGTTTTTGATTATAAGACTAAAACAGCATGTTGCTTTCTATTTGCCGCATAATACATACTTAACGCAGTGCAATATTACAAATAATTACCGATACGGCAAACATAACGCACTTTTTAATGTAATATAAAAATTATGATAAGTATTTTCTTGATTTTTCGTATTGTTTAAAATATTTTTTACGAACAAGGCGCTACTTTTGTCAAAAGTTTTTTTGCAGCATTAAATCTTGTGTATTTATAAAAATGCTTCAAAAACAATGTTCATTTTACAGGTTTATGAATTCAACTAATAATCATATATATATCACAATAAATATATATATCACAATAAATAACAAATTTGAAATGCCTATAAATAAATTAGGTGTATTATCCGTATAAAAATATTTATTTATTAGATTGATTCGTTATTTAAACTAACAATGAATATATTTTTTGAAAATTTCAGACACAATAAAATAATGTTTGCTTTTATTGATTTGGTATCATGAATTTGCCATATTATTTATGCAATTATGATTTCAAAGCGAAAACAAACATGCCGAATACACATAAATAATGTTTGCAAAAAACATAAAAATCAAAATCAAAATTTTTAATAAAAAGGAATTAAAAAATGAAAAAAAGTAAAATTTTTAAAGTAATTATGTTATCGGTAATAATATCTGTTGCATCAATATCTTGCCACAAAGACAAGGCGGAAGTTAAAATACCGGTAACAAGCGTCAAACTCAACAAGCATGATATCTCGTTGGTTATCGGAACTAAAGAAGTGCTTTTGCCTAATGTGTTACCTTCCAATGCAACAAACAAAAAAGTTACATGGAAAAGCAAAGACACAAAAATTGCAACCGTAGATCCAGCCGGTTCTGTAACAGCAATAGCAGAAGGAAAGACAAGTATTATTGTTACTACCGTAGATAATGGAAAAACGGATAGCTGCGTTGTTACTGTTACTTCAAAAGCAATCCCTGTAACCGGAGTTAGCGTAACGCCGACAACAGCAAGCGTAGAAGTAAATAAAACAACACAAATTACCGCTACAATCGCTCCTTCCAATGCAACAAATAAAAAAGTTACATGGAAATCAAGTAGCGAAACTGTTGCAACGGTAGATGCAAACGGTTTGGTTACAGGAAAATCAGCCGGCACGGCAACCATTACGGTAACTACCGAAGATGGAGGAAAAACGGCTACCTGTACAGTTACCGTTACCGCAGCTTCGGTGCCTGTAACCGGAGTTAGCGTAACGCCCACAACGGCAAGCATAAAAGTGAACGCAACAACACAAATTACCGCTACAGTAGATCCTTCCAATGCAACAAATAAAAAAGTTACATGGAAATCAAGTAGTGAAACTGTTGCAACAGTGGATGCAAACGGTTTGGTTACAGGAAAAGCAAAAGGTACGGCAACCATTACGGTAACTACCGAAGATGGAGGAAAAACGGCTACCTGTGAGGTTACAGTTACAGAATAACTATACTTAACGGATAGAGAAAGTCCTTTAATTTGCAGAAACAGTTGCAAATAACGCAGTAAAATAACGCTTATCGAATTACTTTTGTTGCAAGTTTTTATAAATATATTAAATCTTGCACATTTGTAAAAGTATTAAAAATATCATTCATTGTATTAGAATAGACCGGTAATTATCAAAACATAAACGTAATAAATGTTTGTTTCAAAATAAGTTTAATTTATAAATGAAGTTTTTGTTTATTTGATTGTTTCCTTTTCTAATCTAATACAATGAGTATATTTTTTGAATATTCAAAACACAGTGAAAGACTGTGTTTTTATTGATTTATGCAGCAATTATAAGTTTCAGCATAAAAATATATCGAACACACAACAATATGTTATAATAAAACAAAAAAGTAAAAAAATTTAATTAAAACAAATCAAACTATGAACGAAAGAAAAATTTTAAAAGAAATCTTTTTATTTACAATGGTATGTATTGCATCAATATCTTGTTGCAAAAAAGATGAAATAGAACCTGTCATACCGGTAACAGATATAAAGTTCAATGAAAATGCAGTTTCGTTAAATGTGGGAAGCCAAACAAAACTAATTTCTGACGTGATACCAAATAATGCAACAAATAAAAAAATTACATGGAAATCGGATGATGAAAATATAGCAACGGTAGATACAAACGGTTTGGTTACAGGAATATCAGCCGGTACGGCAGTTATTACCGTAACTGCAGAAGATGGAGGAAAAACGGCTGCCTGCACTGTTACCGTTACAGCAACATCAATACCTGTGACAGGAATAGCGATAAGCCCTGCTTCTATAAATGTAGAAATAAATAAAACAGAAAAAATCACAGTATATGTATTGCCTGCAAATGCAACAAATAAAAAAGTGAGTTGGAAATCAGATGATGAAAATATAGCAACGGTAGATACAAACGGTTTGGTTACAGGAATATCAGCCGGTACGGCAGTTATTACCGTAACTGCCAAAGATGGAGGAAAAACGGCTACCTGCACTGTTACCGTTACAGCAATACCAAATTCACTTATAACCTGGCATATATCAAATTCAAACAACATCGAAGGCTTGCCTGCCGGAACTGCTCAAAAAATGAAAGATGCTCTTGACCAGATAAAAAAAGCAAAAACAGCTAATAAATTTGCAGGAAACAAAAAAGCCGTAATTGTTGTAAACGGCACTGTTAATCCGACTACCGAGGGTAATTTGTATAATAACAGTTTGGTAAACATTACGGAAGCAGGAGTATATCCGAACATTGTTCTTCGCGGCTCATCTTCGGGCGGAACGCTGGATGCAAGCAATAAGGCGCGTGTATTGAATATTGTGAATAACAATGTAATCATTGCCGATAATATCACACTGACAGGAGGTAATACTGTTGTTAACAATGAAAATTACGGCGGTGGCGTTTATATGGAAAAATCTTCGCTTGAAATGATTGGCGGAACAATTAGCAACTGCATAGCGCTTAACGGCGCCGGTATTTATATTTCCAATGACAAACAGAGCATACACAGTTCGTTTTCGATGAAAGGCGGCGTTATTAAAAATTGCAAGACAAAAGGCTCGGCATCAAAGTCGGGAGCGGGAATATTTGTCGATTCGTACTGTTCGTTTTCTTTATCGGGAAACGGTTTAATAAGTAATAACGGCACAGATGGAAATACCGATACAGGCGGAGGCATAAGTGTTAACGGTTGGGCTAAATTCACAATGAGCGGCGGCGAAATCAGCGGGAATAAAGCAACCGAACGAGGAGGAGGCGTGGATATTGCCGGATACGGCTCTTTTACCATTTCGGATGGAAAAATCACCGACAATACAGCGCCTAACGGCGGTGGAAGCGGCGTATATATATCTCCATACGGAGCAATATTTAGCCAAACGGGAGGAAGTATAAGCGGTAATCACGGAAATCCCGATTTAAAAATATAGAGAGACTATTTCATTTTTATATTCTGAAAAGAATGTTTTCCAAAAAACCTTTTGACCTTTTACTGAAAGGGTAAGTACACCTTCGGTAAAATGTATATACCTTTTGAGGAAAACGTATATACATTTTACCGAAAAGATAAGGACGTTTTCGGAAAAAGGTATTTATCTTTTTTTACGGGTTTTTTTCGCAACACAGGAAACGTATCTTCGGCAGGCGCAGTTTACCGCCTTCGCCGGATTGAAAGCAAAAATTACTGTTTGTTGTCGAACAATTTATCAATCTGATTTTTGGATAAGGAAAAATACAAGAACTGTAATTTTAAATAATCTTTACAGTTTACTGTAAAATAATGATTTTATTTTTCAGTACCCTCGGGCGGAATCGAACCGCCATTTAAAGTTTAGGAAACTTCCGTTCTATCCGTTGAACTACAAGGGCGTAATCGATTTATTATTTTGTTTATTTGTGATTTATACTGCAAACTTCATGTATGTTATTCATCCGATAATTCTTTTTCGGCTTCCTCTTTGCCATCGTATGCCCATTTAAGATATATTGCTCCCCACGAAAATCCTGCACCGAATGTAGTAAGTATGAGTTTGTCGCCTTTTTTCAGTCTGTCTTCAAAATCCCACATGCATAAAGGAAGCGTTGCTGCGGTTGTGTTTCCATATTTTTCGATATTTACCATAACTTTTTCATCAGGCAGTTTCATCCGCTCGCCCACTGCTTTTATTATTCTTAAATTTGCCTGATGCGGAACGAGCCAGTCTATTGTTTCAGATGTTAATCCGTGGCGTGTCATTAATTCGAGTGATGTTTCGGGCATTTTTGAAACTGCGCCTTTGTACACCGCTTGTCCTTCCTGATATATGAAATGTTGACGGTTTACAACTGTTTCCATTGTTGCCGGATAACTTGAACCGCCCGCTTTTTGAAACAGATGTTTGCGTCCCGAACCGTCGATATGAAGTATTTCGTCAATTAAACCATATCCTTCGGTGTTGGGTTCAATAAGTACTGCGCCTGCTCCATCTCCGAAAATAGGACATGTTGCTCTGTCGGTATAATCTACGAACGTTGAAATTTTGTCGGCGCCTATGAGTATTATTTTTTTATACTTTCCCGTTTCTATAAATTTTGCGACAGTTGACAGGGCAAACAAAAAACTTGAACAGCCTGCATTAATATCAAATGCGAACGCATTTTTTATGCCTACCAAATCGCTTACAATATTTGCTGTTGCGGGGAAAGGCATGTCGGGCGTAACTCCGCACCAAACCATCAAATCAACATCATCTACATTTGTATTTGTTTTGGCAATCAGCCTGCGAACTGCTTTTTCTGCCAAAAACGATGTTCCCAATCCTTTTTTGCGTAAGATATGGCGTTCTTTAATGCCAATTCGGGTCATTATCCATTCATCCGAAGTATCTACCATTTGGCTCAATTCTTCGTTGGTAAGGATATAGTCGGGAACGTATCCTGCAACTCCTGTAATTGCTGCGGTTATTTTATTCATCGTTTTTAATGTTTAAGGATTTTTTAATTTTATCTATTAAATCAACCCGTACAACAGACTCGGCTTGCAAAATCATGTTTTTTATAGCCAGAGGCGTTGATGCTCCGTGTCCTATGATAATGGGAGCGTTAGCGCCAAGTACGGGAGTTCCTCCGTAAAGTTCATAGTTGAACCTGTCAAAAAAATCGTTTTTAATATTAAGTTTCTTTGATATTCTGTAGTTTGCTTCCGCCTGTTTAAGAATTATGTTTCCTGTAAATCCATCGCATATAATAACATCGGCTTTTTCGCCTGTGAAAAGTTCATGTCCTTCTACATTTCCTGTAAAATTAAACCGTCCGTCTGCTTTCATAAGCTCATAGGCGGCTCTGGTGAGCAAACTGCCTTTTTCTTCTTCTCCTCCCACATTTACAAGACCTACGCGCGGATTTTCGTAGCCAAGAATTTCTTTTGCATAAATAGAGCCAAGCAGGGCATATTGTAAAAGATTGCCGGGCTTACAATCAACATTTAAGCCGACATCTGCTATAACGGATGTTTTTCCATTCAGCAACGGAGCATTGCTTGATATGCAGGGTCGCAATATGCCTTCAATAAATTTAACTGTATATACGGCGCCTGCCATCATTGCGCCCGTGCTGCCTGCGCTTGCTATGCTGTCTATTTTTTTGCCGGCAAGATATTCAAATCCTACTGTTATGCTTGAATTGCTTTTTTGACTGAATGCTTTTGCGGGATGATCGTCCATTCCGATAACTTCGGTTGTATTTACTATTTCAAAATTACCGGCTGCAAAATTATTTTTTTTGCATATTTTAATTATACTTTTTTCATCGCCAAAAAGCGTAAGCTGTGTATTTTTATTTAAGCAATGATATGCATCGATAGCTCCTTTTACTACGTTCAGAGGGGCAAAATCGCCACCCATTGCATCTATACCTATTTTCATACGCAATAATATTTGTCAGACTTTAAAAACCAAGCACTGTGAGTAAAAAATATTTTACTCTCGACTTAATTTCAAAATCTTATATTATGCCGATACCTTTTTGTCAATAATTAAACGACCTCTGTAAAATCCACATTCGGGGCATACTCGATGATAAATAACTGCCGCTCCGCAATTGGAACAGTTTGACAGTGTCGGCAATACTGCTTTGTAGTGTGTTCTTCGTTTGTCTCTTCTTTGTTTTGATATTCGATGTTTCGGATGTGCCATATCAATATAATTTTAATAGTTAATATTTTATTTCTTTTTATTATTTTAATTCACTGTCATTTTCTTTAATATTTTAATCATTTCTTCATTACATTGGCTTTCGTCCGAATGTAATCTTTGAATTGGTAAACTTATACCTATGCTTTCATAAATGTATTGAGCAAAATTTACTATATCGTCTCCACGGTTCAGATACATTATTTCGTCACCCGTATTGTCATCATCGCCGGTTTCTTTGTATTTTATCAGCAATATGCCTTTATATTCTATATTAATTGCAATGTCATCCAGACATCTGTCGCAAACGGTAACAATGCTACCGCTTATGGTAACTTTTGCAATCATTGATGCGCTCAAACGGTTCAATTCAATATTTGCCGAAAGTTTACCGTGTTTTATTTCCGAATAGTCAAACTGTTCAAAGAACTTATCGTCTATTTCGAATATAAAATCATATTTTCCGATAGATAAACCACTGAAAATCACGTCATATTTGCTCAAGTAATTCATCTTTTATAATCTAAAATAGAGGACAAAGGTAATAAAAAAAACATATTATCGCAGAAATGGCATGAAAATTTAACTTCGGTTCAAATCAATATTATTAATTGAAAATAAAATTTTGAAATTAATTGTTAAAATAAAAACTGTTTCCTTTTCATTTTCCTTGCCATTTATAACCCTCAATATTTATACCGGACAGACATAAAATTCGTTCGACAACTGTTTTTGCGATATCATCGATGGATTGCGGTTTGCTGTAAAATGACGGTGATGCCGGACAAACAATTCCGCCTGCAAGCGTAATTTGTTCCATATTACGAATATGTATCAAATTCAACGGAGTTTCGCGAGTAACGGCAATCAGTTTTCTACGTTCTTTGAGCATCACATCTGCCGTGCGGGCAATAAGATCGCCTGCATATCCGTTTGCAATACGGGCAAGCATTCCCATTGAACATGGAATTATAATTAACGTATCGTAATTTGACGAACCCGAAGAAAAAGGAGCAAACAAATCGCTGTTTTCATAAATTTTGATGTTTTTGTATTTTGCTGTATTTTCATCAATTTCATAATCAAAAACCTGCTTGCCTGTTTGCGTAAAAATAACGGCAACTTCATCAAAATCCGAATGATGAGCGTCAAGCGCATCAAGCAGAATTTTTGCATAAATTTGTCCGCTTGCGCCTGTTATTCCTATTATTATTTTACGGTTTTTCATTTTAAGAATTATTTTTGCAAATGTATATAAATATTCGTAAGTAATTATGACAAAAAATCAAAAAAAACCGATAAAATATATTCTTCTGTAGGGGACTTGCTGTTTTGTCAGTCTTTACATGGATGCGCAGCGATGAAGTCTCCCTGCGGATTTCGTCCAACAGTGAATTATAAATCAAAAAAAATCGAATAAAAATAAAAAAAATTTTTGCGATTAAAAAAAATGTTATAAATTTGCAGTCCCAAAAGGCGGAAATAGCTCAGTTGGTAGAGCATAACCTTGCCAAGGTTAGGGTCGCGAGTTCGAGTCTCGTTTTCCGCTCTAATCCCGAGCAAAATCGGGATTTTCTGTTCTTTGCCTTGGTGGTGGAACTGGTAGACACGCGGGACTTAAAATCCCGTGGGCAGTAATGCCTGTGCGGGTTCAAGTCCCGCCCGAGGTACAAAACGACTTCAGGTATTTATGTAAATATCTAAAATACAATTATATATGTGGAGAGAATTTAGAAGTAAATACTTCTAAATTACTTCTAAGCCCGCTAATTCAAGCGGGCTGTGGTGTCTCAGGGTATTGCCTGATTTGATTCTTTACAGCAATAATATTAAAATAACAGTTAAAAATTCTAATATGAACAGGATTACATTATATATCAATCCGAAACAAAAGCGAGCAGATGATACTTATACCGTATATGTATCAACTGTTGTTTGCGGGCAACCTGTGAGATTCAATACAGGCATACGTTCATGTTTTGAAAATATAGATTTGTTGCGCGGAATTATTCGAGGAACAACAAAAGAAATTAAAGACAGGAATCTTATCATTAACAACTGTAAATCATAAATTAACGATATTTTTGTACGTTATCGCCTGCGCTTTACCGAACTCACTCCCGAATTGTTGAGGTGAGAATATGATAATTATACATCTAATTTTATTTTTTAGACTATGCAATAATTAAACTGTCGGATAGGAAGTTAGACATATCAAACGGCACATTCAAAAGGCATAAGGCAGGATTAAAAAAATTAAAACATTTTCGCCCGGTTTGCGTCTTAACGATATTACGGAAACTTTTGTAATTGAACTTATTCGCTGGTGTAAAACAAGTCGAAAAAACAAAGCGTCCTCTGTTCAGGCAACCGTAAAATTATTAAAGCAATATTTTTATATGGCAAAAAAAGAAAGATTAGTATCGGGCAATCCTTTTGAAAATATACGATTGCGGGCTAATATTGCCGTTCGGGAATATTTAAGTCCCGATGAATTGCAGATTTGCATAAAATTATATCGCAGCCGAACGCTGCCCGAACCGCTGCAAAACGTTTTAAGATATTTTTTGTTCAGTTGCTTTACAGGCTTGCGATACGGCGATGTAGCTGTACCTTGCAGGTTGCCATTGAACTCTCGCCCGCGTCTGTTACCAATTTAAATCCTGCTGTTACAGAAATACTTCCGTATGTGTTTCTTGTTACGGATAATGCTCTGCGCGAACATCGGGTCAGAATTATACTGTCATCTGAAATTTCGCCAAACTGCGATGCAAAAAAACGCGCTGTATAATTAACTCCATCAGGCACAATCCTCAACGGAAAAATGTAATTGTCATTAAATCTTATTGCGGCAGCATTGCCAAACGGAAATTCGGAATATATTACCACGCCTTTACTGTTTGGATAGCCGTGAGCCGGATGGCTGAATAACTTTTCCCTGTCGCGTATCATTTTTAGAGGCGCGTTTGGATATTTGTTCAGAGCGGTTCTGTCGTATTTGCTGTGTACCACCTTGCGGTACAGATAAATTTTCGGATTGTGCTGCAAAAATGCTGCATTTTCAGGAAATTTGCAGCAGATATAAAGTTCGCAGTCAAATGTGTCTTGCGCGATAAGTACTGTCGGCGCCGGTTTTAATATCAATTCGGGAATTGCAATTCCTGCCGGACTGTTCACCGCATCTATTGCGCTGTTAACCTTGTTTCTGGCTGTTGCCATGCTTTCGCCGTTTTCAATGTGCTGTATCTGTATCATATTTTTTTAATTTTAACCGTTCCAAAATTCCGTATCGTTCCAAAATCCGGCGTCATTCCAGTAATTGCCTGCATTTGTGATATTTTCACTATTCAAATTCAGATAATCCGAACTTTCGGCAGGGCGATACTTGAACTCAAACGAAAGCAAATCGTCCTTCGATGAAGTTTCGGCTGTAACTTCGTCAATCACAACAGGATTAAAGGCGCCGTTTTCAAACAGATAAATTTTGTGAGACATGAAAAAATCGTGCAGCCATGCGGCTTCGTATTTTGTAAGCCAGCCTGTCGTCTGCGTTTTTATATCCGATTTTTCAGCAAAAAATGTTCGTTCCGTGTCTCCCATGAGCGCCGTTTCGCGGGTAAATTTGGGACTGTGTTTTATTTCGCCCGTACAGCGTACGGTATCAATTCCGCCGAGCGAATTTTCAAACAGAAAATACTGTTCATCAGGCAGTTTCTTTATTATATTGTAATATTGATATTTTGACAGCAGTTCGCTGTCGGGACTGTCGGTTTT
>JAISOH010000081.1 GCA_031275825.1 Prevotellaceae bacterium
TTTGGCAAAATTCAGGCGAAAAACAAAATGTTATTCTAAAAGCGAAGATATGATAAACTATACGTTAAGATTGTTTATGGATAAAAGAAATAAGTTAGTATATATGCAAATTTACTAATGCCAAATTATCAGGCTGTTGGGCTTGTTATTGACTTTGGTAAAATTAATAATTGCATTTTCTATTGAGCCGACAAGTTCATCTGCTTGGTTGTGGTGGAAATACTCGAATGAATTAAATGTGCCTATGTTGTCAAACGAAAAAGCAGAGCCAATATATTGAATGTTAGTGTCTAAATGCTTGAACATACCAACACCGACAATCAATTCCTTTGAAATCGATGTGTTTATATGCCAAGGAATACCGCCGAGTTTGGCATTTATGGCGATAGCCATATTTTGCAAAGTATATGCAAAATTCTTTCGGTTTATTCTTTCGTCTTCGGTAAGAACTTGCATCATCTTGTCGGTTTCGATACACTGCGAAGATATATTGCGGTTTAGCAATTTCTCTTTCATTTTGTAGTAAATTTTGTGTTGTTCTTTGTCCTGTGCGTGTTTGCTTATCGGGGTAAGTAAATTGCAATGTATTTTACATCGGGATTTAGGTGGCGGTTTTCGAGTGCTTCTTCAATTTCAGGCAAAGGATTTTTCAAGTCGGAGAACTGAATGCTGAAACCTTTGGGCGTGAGCAAAACAGGTACATTGGTATAGTGCATCACCCTTTTAAATAGTTTTTATAATCATTCAACAGATAGTTAGCAAGATTATTAGGTGTGCTGAATGATTCTTGGGCGTAATGAAAAACAGTTGAATGTTGTTGTAATAGGACAACTTTTTATAAAATCAAGTAAAATTATCTAAATTAACACACTATCAACATTTTTGCCTTGCAAGGTTTTCATAATTTAAATGTGTTGCTCCTTGTTTAATAACAGACCAAGTCTGAATATTGAATTTTTTTAATTAAAATCTTGTCATAAAATATTTGTCAATAAAATAATTTTGCTACCTTTGCAGTCCGAAAAATATTAATACAAAGATTAGAATAAAGATATTCAATATTATAAAATAAAAATTAATGTACGTAATAGTAGAAATAGCAGGTCAACAATTTAAAGTTGAAAAAGATCAAAAACTGTTTGTTCACCGTCTCGAAGGCGCCGAAGGCGACTCCGTAAGTTTTGATAAAATTCTGCTGATTGATAACGACGGACAGGTAAAAATCGGCACACCTGCGATAGAAGATGCCTCAATTAACGCTAAAATTCTTAAACATCTTAAAGGCGATAAAGTTATTGTTTTTAAGAAAAAAAGGAGAAAAGGCTATGCTGTTAAAAACGGTCATCGTCAACAGTTTACACAAATTCAAATTGAAGAAATAAACGGAGCGGGAGAAAATAAAAATGAAGAAAAAACATCTGCAGGCGAACCCGAAAATAATGCAGAAGCCGTTTAAAATTTGATTATATTTTGATTTAGAAACAGTAAAAATTTATAGTAATGGCACATAAAAAAGGTGTAGGTAGTTCAAAAAACGGACGCGAATCGCACAGTAAACGATTAGGCGTAAAATTATTCGGCGGACAGTTTGCAATCGCAGGAAACATTTTAGTTCGCCAGCGCGGAACAGTTCATAATCCCGGCGAAAATGTAGGCATAGGCAGAGACCATACTCTTTATGCTTTGGTTGATGGAATTGTTACTTTTCGTCGCAAACGCAACAACAAATCGTATGTTTCCGTAATTCCACAGGCTTAGGCTTTGTGCTGTAACGAAAAAACGAATGCCGGACAAAATCGCCGGCATTCGTTTTTTATAAACTGCTTTGTTAAACTTATTCCGAATATGAAACGCTCTCTGCCAAATTTAACCACCCTGTTAATACGACCTTGCAAATATAACGCGGTTTTTTGAATATTTCCCTGTAACCATGCATTTCCCTTCTTCTGCATCGACATCCGTTGGAATACAGCGAATTGTGGCTTTGGTTTCTTCTTTAACTTTTGCTTCCGTTTCGGGAGTTCCATCCCAATGAGCAAGAAAAAATCCACCGTTTTCTATTTTTTCCTTAAATTCGTCGTAACTGTCAATTTTGAACGTATTCTGTTTGCGGAAGTTCAGCGCTTTTGCAAATATGTTTTTTTGAATTTCATCCAACAAACCACTTACATATTCGCCGATACCGTCAACCGAAAGTATGCACTTTTCAAGAGTATCGCGCCGTGCCACTTCAACCGTATTATTTGCATAATCGCGAGGTCCTGTTGCCAGCCTGACGGGAATACCTTTCAATTCATGCTCGGCAAACTTAAATCCGGAACGGACATTATCTCTGTCATCGATTTTTACAACAATATTTTTTGCTTCAAGCATCTTTTTTATTTGTTCGCAACGTTCGCGTATCATGATTAATTCTTCTTCGCCTTTATAAATAGGAACAATAACTGCATGAACGGGAGCAAGTTTAGGCGGAAGCACCAAACCGTTGTTGTCGGAATGTGCCATAATCAACGCTCCTATCAGTCTTGTAGAAACGCCCCACGATGTAGCCCAAACATATTCGAGATTTCCATCTCTATTAGCATACTTTACATCAAAAGCCTTGGCAAAATTTTGTCCTAAAAAGTGAGATGTGCCGGCTTGCAATGCCTTTCCATCCTGCATCATTGCTTCAATGCAATATGTATCAAGCGCGCCTGCAAAGCGTTCGCTTTCGGTTTTTTTGCCTGTAATAACAGGAATTCCCATGTAATTTTGAGCAAAATCGGCATAAACATTTATCATTTTTTCGGCTTCTTCCACGGCTTCCTGTTTTGTGGCATGAGCCGTATGACCTTCCTGCCAAAGAAATTCGGCTGTCCGCAAAAACAAACGCGTACGCATTTCCCAACGAACAACATTTGCCCACTGATTGCACAAAACAGGCAAATCTCTGTACGACTGAATCCAATTTTTGTATGTATTCCAAATAATTGTTTCGGATGTGGGACGAACAACAAGTTCCTCTTCGAGTTTTGCATCAGGGTCAATAGTTATGCCTGTTCCATCATCGCTGTTTTTTAAACGATAGTGAGTTACTACGGCACATTCTTTTGCAAAACCTTCGACATGACTTGCTTCTTTAGCGAAAAACGATTTTGGAATAAACAGCGGAAAATATGCATTTACATGTCCTGTATCCTTAAACATTTTATCAAGAGTTGCCTGCATTTTTTCCCATATAGCATAACCGTAAGGTTTTATAACCATACAGCCGCGCACTGCCGAATTTTCGGCTAAATCGGCTTTCGTAACCAAATTGTTGTACCATTGAGAATAGTTTTCTTCTCTGTTTGTAATTTCTTTTGCCATTATATTTTTATAAATATTAATTTTTGTTAATTTGCCACAATTATTCAATCATAAAAATTTATTTTTACTAATATTCAAGCCGATTGTACGATTTATGGCATAATATTTGCATTGAATATAAACAAAATGCAAATGAATTGCAAAGAAACAAAAAAAATATGAATTAAGCACCAATAATGTTATGAAAAGAAAGATTAAACTATGGACTTTGACAATGGCAATTACCATTATGTTAGCCGCTTGCGCTACATCGGGAAGATATTCATCAATAAACGATGATATCTACTATAGTCCTGCAAAAGTTGAAACAGCAAGCATAAATACGGTAAAAAATACGGAAACAACTATTGAAGATGCTGAAATTAAACAATTAAAAAGCGAAACTCAGGCTGCTATAATACATAGCGCAAAAAAACTGACAACAGATGACAGCACAATAGTTGTTGTTGAAGACGCCAAACCGTATAAAAATATTGTATCCGATTCATACGAAGATTCTTATGAACGCAGATTGAGAGGTTACAACAGTCCTTCATACGGAATGGAAAGCGTTATCCGCATAACGACAAGCAGCGATTGGATGCAGGTAACAGCTTACGATCCTGCTTTTTACAATATAATTGTAATGGGCGATGAAATTTGGGTTGAACCTAAATATATAACAAATATGTTTTCTCCTGTCCGCACAACAATTAATTTGGGCTATGGAACCGGATATTATGGCGGATACTGGGATACATGGTACTGGCCAAGATTCGGATATTCATGGGCTTGGTACAATTCGTGGTATTCATGGTATAATCCGTGGACGTGGCATTATCCATCCTATTATTGGGGTTACGGATGGAACGGACACTGGTATCATGGCAATCATCATTATAATCACGGATATCATCATAACGACTACTGGGGGCGCAGAAGTTCAGGCTACAGCTACGGAAGACGCACAGGCGGAACCATGGGACATAACAGAATAACTTCCGCAACAACAGCACGTCCGTCAGTTACAGGCGGAACACGCAGACAAACACGTAATATTGAACTTGTATCAAACAGAACTTCTTCAAATACATCAACATCTGCATCCGTTAATGCAGGAAACAGAAGAGGAAATACAATAAACAGTTCAACAACCAAGAGTTCTGTAAATCAAGGCAATATAACAGAAAGAGTGTCAAGAAATTCGCAAAATACTGCAGACAGAACACAAGCCGGTCAACAAACAAGAAGAGGAACTCAGATATATACACGTCCTGCCACGGCAAGCAGACAGGGCTATAACGAATCATCCTCTGCAAGCGGTAACGTATCGCGCAGAAGTTCTACAAGTTCGGGAACAACCGGCGTTGCCAGATTAGGCTCAAGTTCAAACAGAAACAGCGGAACCTCATCACGTTCGGTATCTACTTCACGTTACAGTGGAAGCAATGGCAACGGAGGCAGCGGCAATAGCAGTTCATCATCATCCGTTTCGCGCCGAAGCAGATCGTCGAGCAGTAGCAGTTACAGTCCATCAAGCAGTTCATCATCACGTTCGTCGAGTAGCAGTTATACTCCATCAAGCAGTTCATCGCGTTCGTCAGGCAGTAGTGGAGGTTCATCATCAAGCGGCGGAGGCAGAAGACGTTAAATATTTCAAAGTATATAGTATAATGTTAACTAAAAAATAGAGTAGATATGAAAAGATTTTTATGCATTGCAGTAGCGATAATAACACTATCAACAACAGGATCATTAGCGCAGGACAGATACGACGCCGTAAGATGGTCGCAATATTTTTATGACGGAACAGCACGATTTTCATCAATGGGAGGAGCTTTCGGCGCTCTTGGCGGAGATTTTGCTTCGTTAAGCATTAATCCTGCCGGTATAGGAGTATATCGCACGGCAGAATTTTCACTCAGTCCATCATATTCAAGTACAAATACAAAATCATCATTTACAGGTCAATCATCAATATCAAGAAGCAAAAGTCGCGGCGATTTTAATTTCGGATACGTGCAACCTTTTATTTTACGTAACGATAACGAGGGACTTATATCAATAAATTTAGGACTGGGATACAATACAATGAGTAATTACAACTACGATGCACTTGCTCATAACAAATCATCTGAAAACTCATGGCTTAATGCTGTTACCGGAAAAATGGATAATAGATGGGAACATTTTGATCCTGTAAAAATGGAAAGCAATGCCCGTTATGATAATTTTGGTCCCGGCGACTGGGATGCCGTGCTGGCTTGGAACAGCGCTCTTGTAAATGAAGACAGTACAGCTTTTCATCCCGCGCTATCTCCCGGAGACCTTGTTGACCAACGAAGGCTGGTGGAAAGCAGAGGTCGTAACTCGGAACTTGTTTTCAGTTTTGGCGGAAATTATGCAAATACCTTATATTTCGGTATGACACTCGGTATTCAGGATATTGATTACAAAAAATATTTAACCCACGCAGAGGATGTTGTCCATACAGCAAACAATACGGATTTGCTTTGGTATGATTACAGGCAATTTTTTGAAACCGAAGGTTCGGGAATAAATATCAAACTCGGCTTGCTTTACAGAGTGAACGATAATTTGCGGTTTGGCTTGTCGGTACATACTCCTACATGGCTCAATCTTACCGACTACTACAAAGCATCCATTCAAAGTAAATTTCAAAGCGATGCTCAATATTTTGCTCCCGATGAAACTATATGGAACGAATATAAATATAAAGTTTCTACGCCTGCCCGATATAATTTAAGCGCTGCATATTTGTTTTCAAATATCGGCGCAGTAAGTTTGGATTATGAATATGTAGATTATTCGACAATGAGAATGAATGACCATCGTGAATCAATAAACGGCAATTCGTTTGATGCAGAAAATAATATTATAAAAGACGAATTTAAAGGAGTATCAAATATAAGATTTGGAATAGAAATTAAACCTGCTAATAATTTTGCAATACGTGCAGGATATGCGTTTTATGGAAGTCCTTACAAAGAGTCGTCAGGAGGCAGTCCATCAACACAAATATATTCATTCGGACTGGGATACCGAATTGATAACTTTTTTATTGATGCGGCATATAAATATTTAACATCTAAATCGGGTTTATACAGTATATATGATGGTTCAAACGCAATAAGCGAAAAATACATTACAAATCAATTTGCAATGACTTTTGGTTTTAGATTTTAATATAGTCTTTTTTATTTGTTTATGTTAGTAGGAAGAGGCTGTCTTAAAGGCAGCTTCTTTGTTTGTATTATGTAAACAGATTTAGCTGGTTATGCCGAATACTGCGGTATTCTCCTGTTTCGTTTGCATCTGCGCTCGCAGTTTGCAGACTGATAATTTTTATCAGTCTGCGTGTAATCTCGAAAATTTCATGTACATTTGCATATCACTAAACGAAATTTAATATATAGCGTTAATATCAAACTGTAATGAAAAATATAAAAATACTGTTTTTGCTGTTAATTGTTTGCATGATAGTTTATTTTATCATACACGCGCCGATGTTATTTGTTTCCGAAAAAAAATTCGGCAATATAAATCAGGATGAAATAGATTTGATAAAAATAAAACGTGATTCTATACAAACCGAACTTCAAAAAACAGAAAATGGCATTTGGCTTGCCGATGGCAAATTGACAAATAATCTTATTATTGACAATTTGATTTATGCGTTAGAGCATCAGTATGCCGAATTTCCCGTACCTGTAAACATTACAAAACAGGTAACCGACAAAATCAACCAACAGGGATTTCGTATAAAAGTTTTTTCGGGAAGAACGAAAAAATTAGACTTCAAAATTTCAAGTTTTGACACACTTTGCGTTGGACTGGTTACAAATAAAAAACAGCCTTATGCGCTTTCAATTCCCGGATATAACGATAAAATTACCGACTATGTCAGCGCAAATGCATCGTTTTATTTTAACAACAATGTGTTTAAATATCTTCCTTCCGAAATTGAAAGAATTACTGTTGAAAATATTGAAAATCCGTCAGAATCATTTATGATTTTTCAAAATACCAAAAACCAGTTAATGCTGTTTGATATTGCAAATCAAAATTTTATAACCTCATTCAACGAAAAAAAAATACGTTATTATTTAAGTTACTTCAATGGAGTTGAATATACAAAAATGCTTGATATTGCTAAGAAAGAAAAAAATAATATTATCAAGCGAAAACCGGCATATAAACTGACTGTAAAAACAAATAAAAATAAAATATCCTTAACAGTTAAAAATATAATTTTGAACAAACCGACAGAAGTATATGGACAGTTACAGTTAATTGATACAAATAATTTTTATCTGATAATAAATGATAATCAGGATATTGCAATAGCAA
Organism: Prevotellaceae bacterium; assembly: GCA_031275825.1. Taxonomy (GTDB): domain Bacteria; phylum Bacteroidota; class Bacteroidia; order Bacteroidales; family UBA932; genus JAIRKV01. Next base: position 7,702 of record JAISOH010000081.1, read on the forward strand.
AATGGACAGATTTCGATATTTTATTAAAAAAATTATCAGATTTTGTTGATAAATAGTTTGATGTATAATTGTGCAAATACTAAAAATTTACTACTTTTGCTGCGATATTTTAAATAAATAACAGATAAATATAAAAACATTATGAATTTTGTAGTATCAAGCAGCGAATTACAGAATCGTTTGCAAACGATTAGCAAAGTGATAAGTAGCAAAAACAATTTGCCTATATTGAATTATTTTTTGTTTCAATTGAAAGGCGATGAACTTAAAATAACAGCGTGCGATATTGAAACAACCCTTGTTACAACGCTAAAAATAGAAAATGTTTTGTCGGAAGGAGAAATAGCAATTCCTGCAAAACTGCTTACCGACTCGCTTCGTGAGTTTTCAGATCAACCTTTGGTATTTAAAGTTGACGAATCAACACTGTCAATAGAAATGCGCTGGAATTCAGGAAAATCTAATATTCTCGGAGCAAATGTTGATGAATTTCCATCAATCCCCGTGATAGATGCAGAAGCGAAATCAACAATAAAAATAACATCTGACGCTTTGCTCGAAAGTATTAGCAATACTTTATTTGCAACCGCAGATGACCAGCTTCGTCCGGTGATGAACGGCATTTATTTTGATTTGAACGGAGAAAACAATAATCTTACTTTTGTTGCTTCGGATGCTCACAAACTTGTACGTTACATTCGCAATGATGTTACAATAGAAAAAACGGCATCTTTCATACTTCCTAAAAAACCGGCAAACCTTTTACGCAGCATACTTACAAAAGAAGAAGAAAATGTAAAAATCGAATTTGACGGCAAAAATGTTTTATTTTCAATGGACAATTATGTTCTTGTTTGTCATTTGATTGACGGCGTTTATCCGAGCTACAATTCGGTAATTCCCAGAAACAATCCGAACAAAATAACAGTTGATAGAGTTGAACTTTTGAACAGTATTCGCCGTGTGGCTACATTTTCAAGTCCGGCAAGCAATCTCATAAAATTAAAAATTGCAGGTAACGAATTAACTTCCTACGCCCAGGATTTGGACTTTTCTATTTCAGGAGATGACTGTATTACCTGCCAATACGATGGCGCAGATATGGAAATAGGCTTTAAATCTACTTTTTTGGTAGAAATACTGGCGAATATAAACTCGCAAAACATATTAATAGAATTGGCAAATTCTAATCAGGCTGCGCTTTTCCTGCCTTTCGACAAATCCGAAAAAGACGATTTGCTAATGCTGTTAATGCCAATGATGATTGGATAAAATAAAATAGGCAAAAGTTTCAAAAACTTTGTATCAACATTATTATAAAACACGAAGCAGTATGTTGTGCGTCAATTAAATATAAAATGCTTCGTGTTTGTAATAATATTATATTTTCAACATACTCATATCAAAAAATGAAATGAAATTAAATCTAAAAAATCCCATTGCAGTTTTCGATTTGGAAACAACAGGACTTGATATAGCAAAAGATCGCATAATCGAAATTTGCATAATAAAAATCATGCCAAACGGAAATGAAGATATAAAAATTCGCCGGCTTAATCCTACGATTCCAATATCGCCCGAAGCGTCCGCAATTCACGGAATTTATGATGAAGATGTAAAAGACTGTCCTGCATTTCGCGAAATAGCAAAAAATCTGGCAGCATATATCGATGGTTGCGATTTTATTGGATATAATTCCATAAAATTCGACATACCGCTGCTTGCCGAAGAATTTTTGCGTGCAGGAATAGATATTGATTTTCGTAAACGCAAAATGATAGATGTGCAAAATATCTTTCATAAAATGGAACAGCGGACGCTTGTTGCCGCATATAAATTTTACTGTAAAAAAAATCTTGATAATGCACACAGCGCCGAAGCCGATACGCGAGCAACAATCGAAGTGCTTGAATCTCAGTTAGACCATTATTCAGAACTGAAAAACGACATGGCATTTCTGTCGGATTTTTCAACAAAATCGCGCAACGTAGATTATGCCGGACGTTTTGTTTACAATGACATAGACGAAGTTGTCGTAAATTTCGGAAAACACAAAGGACGCTTGCTTTCATACGTGCTGAAAGCAGAACCGAGTTATTACGACTGGATGATGAACAGCGATTTTGCCTTGGATACCAAAAATGTACTTACAAAAATTCGCCTCTCGGAAATGAATAAATTATTTTAGATTTCGGATGAAAATTTTTGTTGTCGAAAATAATTTTTCAAATACGGCGCAAAACCTTACCGTACCTGTATTTTCCATGCGTCCCGAAACATCACTATTGCGCAACTGTCAAAATTTTTTTTTTCCCGAATTTACTCAAAATATTATCTGCGGAGTTTCCGTTTTCGTTCGCCTTTCGCGTATAGGACGCTGTATTTACAAAAAATTTGCAAACAGATATTATGAAGAAATCGGCGCAGGCATTTGCTTTACCGCTATCGACATATTGCAGAAATTGCAAGCCCAAAACAAACCTGCCGATATTGCACGCTGTTTCGATTTTTCGTTGCCTGTAAGTCCAAAAACGCTTTTGGCTAAAGAAATTAATTGTAACAGCATTGATGTACATCTTAATATAAACGGCGAAACTGTACAGAAATACAATACCTCTCAATTATTTTTTAACATAGACGAAATAATATCCTGTATTTCACAATATGTAAGTTTTAAAATCGGCGATATAATTTTAATCGGTTTGCCTGATACGCCAACAGAAATCAAAACAGGTTACAAATTGCAGGCATATATAAACAACATAAAAATGCTGGATTTTGAAATTGAATGACTTACATTTTTATCGATGTAATGTTTTATTAACAAGTCGTTCCTTACGGATAAAAATCAATATTGAAACAGATAACATTTCCAATCTTTATATATTTCCGTTAATTTGTTTGATACAAAAGAAGATCAAAAGACCGCTGTTTTATAAATAAAATATTTGCAAAATACAGGATTAATCGGTATTTCGTAAAACTCTGAATTTTTATTCATTATTTACAGTTAGCAAACAGTTTGTGCCATTATTAAGGAACGACTGATTAAAGAAAATAAATAAGGGTGCATAATTGACACCCTTATCCGTTTTTGTTTACCAAACCATGCATAGAATGGCACACATTAATTATCAGCATTTTTGCGGTGCGGACGGGACTCGAACCCGCGACCCCGTGCGTGACAGGCACGTATTCTAACCAGGCTGAACTACCGCACCTCTTTTGTTTTATTAATTGCGGCTGCAAATGTACATCTTTTTTTTGATGCTGCAATATTTTTATAGAAAATTATTTAAAAAAAGTAAACTTAACATTTCCATAATGTCTGTTGTCGTAAAATCGTGAATGATTGCCAAAATCATATTTACAGGAATGTTCGATAATCAATAAACCATTTTCGTTTAACAGATTATGAAAAAAAACCGTATCCGGAATTTTGTCAATGCCGGACATTTCGTATGGAGGATCGGCAAAAATAATATCATATGTTGCCGAGCAAAACGAAATAAATTTCAGTGCATTGGTTTTTATTGCATGGATTTGTTCAAAACCGAACTTGCGGGCTGTTTGCTTAATAAATGCATGATGAATACCGTTCAACTCGACTGTGTCAATCTGTTTTGCTCCACGCGATGCAAATTCAAAACTTATGCTTCCCGTACCTGCAAACAAATCAAGAACTTCCAATTTTGAAATATCAACAGTGTTATTCAGAATATTGAAAAGATTTTCTTTTGCAAAATCTGTAGTTGGTCGCGCATGAAAATTATGCGGCGGCACAATATTTCGTCCTTTGTGGGTTCCGCTGATTATACGCATTTATTAAGTTTATCCAACAATGTTAAAAGCAAGGCATTTTCGATTCCTGTTATAAAAATCATGTCTTTATATATTTCCGGTTTTGTTTTTTCAAAAAACGATGAAAATTCTTCTCTTTCATATTCATTTGTTTTTCCCGAAAGGTAAATATTATCAGGTTCAATATTCAATATTTTTTTTACGGCAGCAACAAAATATATTGCATCACCTGTGCTTTCTACTTTATATGAATTTTGCAATAAAAGTTTTCCATTATCAGCGACAACTATGTCGATTGTTTTTGATTCAAAAAAAACAAACATGTTTTTCCCCTTATTGCTCAAAGCTGAACAGATTAGCGGAATGTTTTGATTATAAAATTCCGTTTGTGGCTGATATTTTTTTACAGTTTCGTAAATATCCTTATCAACGGCAAATACGCAATATGCGCCTGTTTTTCTTATTTTGTGCGAAAATATTTTTTCATCATTTATGCTGCAAACAAATTTCAGATATTCGCCAGATTTATTTTTGTCGAAACAATTATTCGGCACAAGTGTTGATTTTTGGTTTACAACAATGCATTTGACTGTCGAAAATCGTTTTGCCAACAATGGTTCTGTTACAAATAAATTATCAATGTCTGTTTTTTCAATCTTTAATATTTTTACTGCAAGGCAAAAATTGTTTGCATCGAAAATACAAAAAAGAAATCCATCCAAAGATATTTGAATGGATAACCTGTATTTTGATATTTTTTTCGAATCAAATTTTCTGTCAATAAAATTCAACATGTTTATTCCCAATTTCCTGCATCATTGTTAGGATTGTTTATGCTTCCAACTCTCAATCCTGGATAGTGTTCCCACTTCATTTTTTCTTCGGCAAAATATTTTTTTTCTTCAGCGCTAAGTTTACCTTCCTGTTCTTTGATAACCTTATTTTTTTCTTCGTCACCGAGGTCGTTTCGTTGTATCTGAGTATCGTTGAGATTGGCAATTTCCTGCTTGTCAAGTCCTTTCAAGTAAACTTCATTCGGTACAAAAACTGCAAACAGTGGAACATGTACTTTTGAAATGGTTTCTTTTATCGTAGCTTTCATTATAAATTCCGGTTTTTCGACAACGCCGTTGACTACAACTCCCGGAACATAACGCAATGAGTCTATATTAAAATCCGGTCTGTCGGAAAGCAATACGGTGTCAATTTTAACAATGGCTTTAACATCGTCAACAATAGGTTTACGTACTGCCAAACCTCGTTTCTCAACTTCTTCGTCATCCATATCAACCAGTGCCACAAGTCGTTCTCCTTTTACCGGACGGCGCGCTTTAATAAGCCGTTGCTGTTCATCGTAAAGTTTTTCATATTCTTTGGTACGCGCCTGTGTTGCAGAATCATCCAGCGAACCTACCGAACGCAAAGTTTGCATTTTTCCTGTTTTGTAAAAAATTTCAAGAGTGTCAAAATCTGCTGTGTACACTCCTTTAACGCTTTTGTATGCCTGCTGTAAAGCGCGAATTTCTTTTAAACGTTCAACAACTTTTGCCTTACGAATTGCGTATGCATCATTAAATATAATCGGTCTGCGCATGTTGTTGATGAAAATATATGCCAATCCGCATATAGCGCCAATCAATAATAATAGGATAATTTTCTTTTTCATTTTATATTTTATTTTAATAATTATATCACTATTTCGACTTGCAAATTTATAATATTTTTTTTACTCTAAAATTTTTTATGCTGTTTTTTTTAATTATATACGGTTTTTTGCCATAAATGACTAATTTTGGGGCAAAAATTTTAACGTTCAATGCTCAAAAATCACGTATTCAACAAGCTTTGTGAAAATCTCAAACACAAACCTACAATATCGCAAACAGAATTGCTTGTTAAACTTGCCGAATTTGTTATTGACAAAAACAATCGAAATATTTTTGTTGTCAGCGGTTTTGCAGGGACAGGAAAAACTTCGGCTATAAGCGCGCTTGTTGCAACAATCAAAGAACTGCAAATAAAATACATACTGCTTGCGCCCACAGGAAGAGCCGCCAAGGTTCTTACAAATTATTCCGGCGAAAAGGCTTTTACAATTCATAAAAAAATTTACAGGCAAAAATCGTCTGCCGACGGCTTTGGAAAGTTTGTTTTAGACAAAAATGTTTTTTCAAATACAATATTTATTGTTGACGAAGCATCAATGATTTCAAACACATCTGTTGAACAGTCGGTATTCGGCAGCGGTCGTCTGCTCGATGATCTTATTGATTTTGTTTGTTCGGGAAAATCATGCAGGCTGATTCTTGTTGGCGATCGCGCTCAGCTTCCGCCTGTCGGACTTGACGAAAGTCCCGCTCTGAACGAAAAAGAACTCAAACATTTTGGCGATATACAAAAGATAAATCTTAATGATGTTGTCCGTCAGGCTGCCGATTCCGAAATTCTTTCCAATGCAAATCTTTTACGTCAAAATATTGATGGCAATGTAGCAGAAATGCCAAAATTCAATTTTACAAACTTTGCTGATGTTGAACTGATAACATCCGCCGATGTTGTTGAAAAAATTGATGATGCCTATAATAATTACGGCTTTGAAAATACATCAATAATTTCTTATTCCAATCGCAGAGCAAATCAATATAATAAAGGCATACGCACTCGAATATTCGGACGCGATGAAGAACTTGTTACAGGCGATTTGCTTATGGTTGTAAAAAATTGTTATAAATTTATAGACAATAACGCCGAAATAGATTTTATTGCCAACGGAGATATTGCCGAAGTTGTGAAAACAGGCAAATATGAAGAACGTTACGGATTTCGTTTTGCAAATGTTACGCTCTGTTTCCACGATTACAATGATGCAGAACTGAACTGTAAAATAATGCTTGATACGCTTACAATAGAATCGGCATCGCTCGGTTATGATGACAGCCGTAATTTTTATGCAAAAATAGCCGAAGATTATGCGCATATCGCCAACAAGAAAAAACGTTATTATGCAATTCGCGAAGATTTGTATTTCAATGCTTTGCAGGTTAAATACGCTTATGCCATTACTTGCCACAAAGCGCAGGGAGGACAATGGGCGGCTGTTTTTCTTGACAGGCTGTTTTTCAAGGAACAACTTACAATTTCAGATTTGCGCTGGCTTTATACGGCATTTACACGCGCTACCGAAAAATTATTTTTGATTGATTTCGACAAAAAATATTATTCGGATAAATAGTCGCTCATTGCAAATATAATTTATCTGACATTATTTTTTCAACAGCGTAAAATACTTGAAAAAAGCAGTTTAATATGAAGTTATTAAACAGTATTTATTTTAAACATTAGAATGCAGTCGCCTTCTGTTGCTGTGTTTTTTCGTCTTTTTTATGCGTTGCCCGTTATGTCATACCAAATATATTATAATCCTCTAATGAGTGTATACCACAATTCGTCTCTCAGTTTTTCCCATGCATTGAGCGTTTGAATCGAAAAATAATCAAGATATTCTGTTAAATATTTCTGAAAAGTTTGTTTGCCCTGTTCTTTCAATATTTTTATTGCTTCCCTGTCGATTTTATCCTGTTCTTCAAACATTTTATCTTCAAAATCATCTCTCATTTTCTCAAGTTTTTTGCGCGATTCCTGCCAGCGAATTGTAGCCAGCTTGTTGGCTTGTCGATATATCCATGCGGCGGCGTCTGCGGTGAAACGTTTGTGTCCTGACAGTTGAAACGGTTTTGGCGTTTGCAGTATGTTTGCATAAACAGGAAAACGCGGGCTTTGTGCAGGATTGTCGTTTGCAAAATAAGCAACGCAGGCAATTTCGTCGGGCAGTTCATTGCGTATTTGAATAACATGAGCATACGAGCATTGAGGAACGGCAATATTGCGAACTCTGACAACAACGCTGTCTTTAATTGCGTTTATGCTTGCAATCATTTGCGAAGACAGCCACGGATTGGCATAATCGCTTTTTACGAGTTCTGTTTCTTCGCTGTCGGTTTTTTTGCGTTTTACCAGCAAGTTTTTTGTCATGTCATGTTCTGTGTCCTCGTATGTCGAGCGGAAAAATTTAAGCACATCGCGCACCGACACAGGTTTTTCGGGTTTTACCGAAAATGGCAGTTCTTTATCATGCAGCGATAATTTTAACGATGGAGCAAGGGAACTCAAAACAAACCATTCGCGTATCGAAAAAGGTTTTTTGCCGCTGTATGCTTTCCAGAATTTGAAAGTTGAATTTCCATCCCATAGATTTAATTTTCTCGCAACTTCAAAAACGTTATCCGATACCATAAAATTATCTTTATCATCCGGATTTATTTCTGCAATTCGGGGAATATTTGCCGATATTCCTACATGGTCGTCGGGAATACGTTGCGCCGCCCAAACTCCGCCTGTTTTATCCTTGCCTTCACCGAAGATTTCGAAATGCCAGACTTCGTTTTTGTCAGCAATAGTAAGACATTCGCCGGTATCTGCATAACCGTACTGTTTTACAAGCTGTCCCATAAGTTGAATTGCCTGACGCGCAGTATTACAGCGTTGCAAAACTATGCGCTGAAGTTCTTCGATATAAAACATTCCCTTTTCGTTTTCAAGTTCTTTACGTCCTTCGATAGTAGTTTCTCCTATTGCCAGATTTTTTTCGTTCATGCATGGATAAGCCGTATAAAGAAAGGCGTATGTTTCTTCTGCTTCGGGGATTTCGCCTTTTATTTCCAGAGAAACTTCAAAATCGGCAGTCCCGGTTGCATTTGTGTTTTCCGCAAATTGTAATCCTGTGATTTCATCCATACTTTCGGTGAATAATGTTCCTTTGAGTATTTTGGTAACAGTGCCTTTTTTATGTTTTTGAGCAGGTACGATATTCATCCACGTTCGATAACGTCCATCGCAGGTATGGCTTGTCATAACAGAACCGTCGGCGCTTGCTTTTTTGCCAACCATAATACTTGTACAGTTTCCGTAAAATTCTTCGTCAGCACACTGGCTGCCTGCATTAAATGTAATTGTTGAAATTAAAATTACCGATAGAATTAGTTTTTTCATGTTTATTAATTTTATTTTTCATCTATAATATTTTTTCCTATTGCGCATTTCAGGCATTGTTTATTGTTGCAATATATTGTTTTCAACTGAATAAGAGCTTGCGAGTAGAAAGCATTATCAACCTTAACTCCTATATTTTCCCAGCCTGCCACTATACTGTTTTTTTCAGGCGAAATTATTTCAAGCAAATCAAATGCTTTTTCCGAAAATTTTTCTTCTCCTTTTGCTTTTCCGTAGGCAAAAAGATAAGGAACAATAAGGTTTATAATAATTTTTTCTGCCGATTTTTTCCCAAACGATTTTACTCGTTTGGCTGTTTGTTTTCCAAAATTATAATGCGTATCCCAATATTCGGATGCATTAAATTCAAAAAAAGCATTTAATTCATCCGGCTTTTCAAATGCTATGATTTTAGCAAGCAATCCATCTGTTTGCGTCAAAAGTTTTGCCAGCTGAGCGATGCGAACCGTAGGAAAGTTTGTAGGGCGCAATCTCATAAATTTCCAAAGGTGTTTTTCAACAGGTTTAATTTCGAATTTATTTTGTAAAAATTTATATTCTTTCTGTAATTGTGATTGATAATCGTCAAGAGGCTGTTCGTTTAAAAACCCTGCCTGCCCAAAAAGCAAAGCTTCTGTTTGCAGAATGGAATTGCGATGTTTGTTGATTGCGGCAAGCGGCGTTGATTGAGCCAAAAGTTCAAAAGGCAGTGTATTTGTGCCAAAACCGAACGAACGAAAAAGCAAACGGTAAAACACTTCTTTGAAATCGTTTTTTGTATCTGCCAAAATTTTGCTTATGTGAGCCGAGCGCTGTTCGAGTCTTTCAATCATCATGCGATTGAGAAAATGTTTCATTTTGAACGATTCCGTATTTCTCATATAATTTTGACAGGCAATCCACGTTTCGGATGACAGCAGTTTGCTGTAACGTTTTTCCAGTTTTGAATCGTACTGAATTTCCCAAGCGGGAATTTTGCTTCCATCGCTGCGAAAAATATCGCAGTCAGCATTTTTTACGACATGAAGAATAACATTGTCATACGACTTGTCGGCATTATGTTTATGCCGTTTCCAGTCGGATGCGTTTATATGAACTTCAATATTTCCTGCCCATATTATTTCGCCGATTTTTATTTTTGCATTAAAAAAATCAGGTCCAGAATCGTTGTTGATAATTCCGGTATTAAGGACAGTAATATTTTGGTTGTCGGTTGTTGTCGCCGAATCTTTGTTAAATAAACCAAATCGCCATATAAATTGTAAAAAATCTTCGTTCATTAATTTATTCATTGAAATACAAATTTAGTTGTTTTTTCTAAATACGTAACAAAAATTCCAAATTAAGTGTGATGTTTCTATGAATGTTTTTAATATTTTTGTTATTTTGTTTACCTTGATATTAAGGTAAATAATAATTAACAATTAAATTAAGTACAAATAGATAATAATCAATAACTTTAAATTTAAATGTTTGTAATTGAAAATATTTATTAGGTTTTATTTAATGTAAATGTTTTTTATGGATCTTTTAAATATAAAACAGTAAAATTTATTTATGGAATATTCATAAATTTATGTGTTTGAATTGAAATATTCCATTTAGGGTTTTGTTTTGCATATTCAACAATAACTGGCGTTATTTCACTGTATTTGCTCCATTCCGACTGTAAAAACAACATACAGTTTTTTGAAATTTTTGCAGCATTTTCTTCCGCCCAGACCAAATCATCAACAGTTTCGATAATAACCTTCAATTCGTTTGCAATGGAGAAAATTTCCGGAAGCGGCGGTTGCCTGTATTTTGGAGAAAGACATATCCAGTCCCAGGTTCCCGTTAGCGGATATGCTCCCGAAGTTTCGATGAATGTTTGAATATTTTTGGATTTTAATTCGTTACATAAAATTTCAAGCGGATAAAGCGTAGGTTCGCCGCCTGTTATAACTGCCGCCTGTGCGGGAAAGGACGAGGCGCGTTCAACAATTTTTTTTACTTCAACAGGCGGATGATTTTCAGGATTCCATGTAAATTTTGCATCGCACCATCGACAGCAGATGTCGCAGCCGCCAAGCCTGATAAAATAAGCCGGTTTGCCGCTGTGAAAGCCTTCGCCCTGAATTGTATAAAAATCTTCTACCAGCGGTAACAAATTTCCGTTTTGCAATAAATCCATGTTATTTTCTGTTTCAAACATTTTATTTCTTATCGTCAAACAATAATTTATAATTTCGCATAATGGCAGGTTTCGCAAGTGTTTCGGGAATAAATTTCCATTCATCATTTCCATGCAGCAAGGCTGGTTCAACCTGTTGCTGCCGTTCAATCCACTGCATTAAAAAATAGCGTAAATCTTTTGAAGTGGAAAACATAATTCGTTTGTTTAATTCATCTTTGCTGATTTTTGCGCCTTCGGTTAAATGTCCGCCGCCGCCGTTTCCGCGATATGAATTTATTGCTGCCTTATAGGTTTTATCAAAATCAAATTTATCTCCGTTATACATTGATTTTATATTAACTTTTTCGCCCGAAGGCTTTGTAACATCAACAGTGTATATTATTCCCGCCGCCGCATCGAAGTTATAGTAAGGATTTTTCAACAATCCGTTACGGTTGTTTCCTGTTTCTCTAAACAGCAAAATATCATCGGCGGATGTTTGCATTCGGTTTGTCCACAATGAATACGAATATTCGAGAAAATCCTTGATTTCTTTACCTGTAAGTTGCATTGTGTAAAGCAGATTTTCATATCTGTACAGTTTAAACATATCGCTGACGTAAACATCTCCTTCCGAAATTTCGGCATCAAACGAAAGCGGCGCAGTGAAAGAAACATCGGCTTGAGTAATATCCATCTGTATTCGATGAATCAAATCAATAAATTCGGATGCGCCGAAAAATGAATTTCGAGTAGAAACGCTTTTTGTAAATTTGCCTATAGGACGTGACACAAAACGTTTTACAGCATCAAAATTTGGTTTAAATTCTGCAATAAACGAACTGTCGGGTTCAAAGTTTTTTGTTTCTATCAAATTTCCGTTTATTTTTTTTTCAATCACCTTACTGCCTTTTATTTTTATGTTTATCCGTACTTTTGACACTAATTTTCCTTCATTTTGAGGGTCAATAATTAATACCGAATCTCCTGCCGTATTACATATTTTCTTACAAAATTTATCATGGTCGTGTCCTATGAAAATTGCATCAAATCCGGGTACTTTTTGAGCAACAAGCACAGATGCGTTTTCATTATTGTAAGTATCGGCATTTTCGCCTTCGCGATTAAAATCGTATCCTGAATGAAACAATCCCAAAATTAAATGAGGATTTTCCCTGCTGCGAATTTCTTTTATCCAGTATTCTGCCGTTTCAACCATATCGCGAAATTCAATACCTTCCCATATTGAATTTGGAAGCCATTTTGGAATTCCCGGAGTAATCATTCCAAGTACGGCAATTTTCACGCCCTTGCGCCTTATGATTGCATAAGGTTCAAAATAAGGTTTGCCATCGCTTGTACGCACTGCGTTTGCAGCAAGCACGGGACAGTTATATTCGGCAAAAACCTTGTCGTAAACATCATGTCCGGTTTCTATGTCATGATTTCCCACGCTTGCCGCATCGTATTTCATAAAATTAATAATCTGCGCCGCCAAATGCACCGAACCTGTATCAATAAAATTATAATAATAAGCGGCGGGCTGTCCCTGCAAAATATCGCCGTTATCAAGTAAAATCAAGTTTTTGTTTAATTTACGTTCCTGTTGAATTACGCTGTACGCGTGCGACAGGCTTCTGTCCATTGGTTTATTGTTGATGAAATCGTAAGGAAAAAATGCTCCGTGAATATCGGATGTGTGCATTACCGTAATTTCAACGTTCTGTTCACGTGAGCACGACAACAGCAAACCGAATGTAACTGTAATCAATAAGGATTTAAAATGTTTTTTCATGCTTTTTGAATTTATAATTTCTTAATTTTTATTTTTCTATCAATGCAACCGCATAGGCGGCAATACCTTCTTCGCGTCCGATAAAACCTAATTTTTCGGCAGTAGTGGCTTTTATTGAAATTCTGTCGGTATCGATATTCATAATTTTTGCCAGGCATTTTTGCATTTCATCCGTGTAAGTATTTATTTTAGGCTGCTGCAAACAAACAACAGAGTCGATATTAACGATAAGATAACCTTTTTCGGCAAGCAAATCAACTGTTTTCCGCAAAAGTATTTTGCTGTCGATATTTTTATATTGAATTTCACTGTCGGGAAAATGATTCCCTATATCTTTCAAAGCGGCAGCGCCAAGCAGGGCATCGCATATTGCGTGGATAAGCGCATCTCCGTCCGAATGAGCGATTGCGCCTTTATTACTGTCAATTTTTATTCCTCCTATCCACAAATCAATGCCATCGCCCAATTTGTGAACATCGTATCCGTTTCCGATTCTTATCATGATTATGAATATTTTTTGCAAAGTTAAAAAAAAGAAAGTTAAGGCAGCATGTTGATATAAACACTTATTGCTTAATAAAAAAAATCACTGCAAATTTGAGATAAAAACATTAAATCAACATTCAGGTATAATCTGTGAAAAGTATTATCAACAGCTGCAAGGCAATTTAAATATGTCAGGCTTGCACTGCCGTACTTTTAAATAGTACACCTGTACTTTTAAATAATTCATCTGTATTTTTAAATATTACACCTGTATTTTTAAATATTACACCTGTACTTTTAAATAATTCATCTGTATTTTTAAATATTACACCTGTACTTTTAAATAGTTCATCTGCACTTTTAAATAGTTCATCTGTATTTTTAAATATTACACCTGTACTTTAACGAAGTACGGATATTTTTTAAAAAGTACGGTAAAAAATCGCCCCTGTCGAAGGTTTTTAAACTTTTTGCAGAGACGATTTTCATTTTTGTTCGCTGCCGTTGCATGTCATCCTGCAAAATAACTCGTTATTGCTTTTATTTGCCGTAGCAGGAACAGACAGTTTTTTCTTTTTAGCGTTTATTTTTACCATTCGTCTTCATTTCCGACAATTCCGTTAGTAACAGCCTCTATTAATTTATCTGCAATAACAAGAGAATAAATATGGCAGTTTACAAAAGCTTTGGATGTTGTTTTCTTATAGTTTTTAGAATTAAACGGAAAACAATCAACAGGCAACCACTGATGTTTGGTTGTAGAAGTATTTCCGCCAAGCGCTCCCAATACTCCTGTACCCATATCAAGTTCATATTCCTGAATGGTTGTTGCTATGCGCATTTTATAATCTTTTATATCCACGCGTATAATAACCCAGGCATGTACGGCGGCATTGGAAGTAAAAGAAGTGTGCGAAGCTACATTGCTAACAAAACCTTTACCTATTATAACTCCGGCATCCTTGTCATTAAGCTGAATAACAGACTTGCCGCTGTTAAATGAATGGATAAACCAGTTATTTACTTCTATGTAGAGTTGGTCTTTTGTTCTCGGAATAGAATCTGTTATAACAGTTCTTGATATGGCATTGTTTTTGTCAAGTCCATACCATTCTTTAATTGTTAATGCAGCCTCTATATAATCGGCTTTTCCATTTCCATCTGAATCAAATTGATTAATGTTATAATCTTTAAAATCTTTTTCGGTAATAATTTGTGAATTTACACTTATAATTGTTGTAAACCAAAAAACGACAAATAAAATCATGTTAAGATTTCTCATATTTTTTTTTATTATTAAGTTTCCTACTCATAAGGCTTTTCGGATTACGCCCCGTTTTTAGAATGGTTGCCGAATTCCATTGATTGCCTTCTGTGAAAAATTTATTTTCAAAATACGCACATAAAAAAAGCGCGGACAAACTCTAAATTATCCGTTCTTTGAGGTTCTCGACTACCTAAATCCAACAAATGTATTTGAGTAAAGCCCACGCCGGAAATGGCGTGAGCGTTCATCGCTTTACTCTGTTGGATTTTGAAACTGTCGAGATTTCAAAGAACCAGAATATCAGCTAAACGCTTTTTCCAATAAGTTTTATAATGTGCGTAGTGTTTTGCCTGTTTTTAATCCATAAGCATACAATATTTACATTATGCGTACAAAGGTATAACATTATTTTACAATAATGCAAATTTTATGTAAAAATTTCGGTTGATGATTTTTTCTTTTTAAGAAATGACTGAATATTTTTTATACCTTTGCATCATATAATTATATATTTATAGTGAATTTGAATAAAATTAATCAAATAAAATATTGTTGCAAACTATCACTCCTTACTGTAATCTGTTTGTTTTTGACAAGTGCAAATGCTTTACAGGCACAGGATCCGATATTCAGTCTGTTTGAATCAACGGCTATGAACTTTAATCCGAGTCATGTCGGCAACGAAGATTATTCCCGCATATCTGTTGGATACAGAAATCAATATCCTACGTATAAAAGTCCGTTTGCAACATATATTGCAGCATACGATTTTTATTTGGAAGAAATTCACAGCGGTTTTGGACTGATGCTAATGCACGATAATATTGCAAAAGGCGTTTTTACAACCACATCAATAAGTTTGGCGTATTCAAACAATATACGTCTTGCCAACGAACTGTATATACGCGGAGGTTTGTCGCTTTCATATTTTAACAGAAAACGCAATCCAAACGGTTTGATATTTCCCGACATGCCTTATTTTAACGGTAATATAGCCTATCCTTCCGACTATCCGGTAATAAAAGGAAATACCATACATGCAGGATTTGGAGCAACTTTGCTGTTCAGACAATTTAAGGCAGGAGCGGCGATACTTAATATCGGCGGTAAAAATTTATCGAAATCCGCATTAATATCCTTACCAAATCCCTTGAAAGTTACAGGCTATATTGCTTTTGACATTTCTGTTATTCAGCGATATAACAGCAAAGCAATGAAAGAGGATGTATTTATTGTATCGCCATACGTACGATATATACGTCAATACGATTTTGACGATATTGACATTGGCGCTTATTTTGATTTTAATAAAATATTTGCAGGCTTGTCGCACAGGTCTGATACAAATTTCAAAAATTCAACTTTTGTTGCGGCGGCAGGTTTCAGAACAAAACACTTTAATATTTCATACAGCGCTAACTTTGGCAGTTTAGGTTCGCAGTCGCGTTATGTGTCGGCACATGAAATAAATATCATATTGAAATTAAAAAACAAAGAAAGCGAACGAATATTACAGGGTATTTATTCAGACAGACAACCATCTGAATATCAGAGAACAAGAACATATAAATGTCCGTATTAACAATATTTAATAATATTATTTGTTAGAAAAGATGGATAAAAATACTGATATATTCAAAAATAGTAATAATTTTGTGGGATTATTTTATAGAATAATGATATTATGAAACTCAAATTTTTACCGATAATTTATTGCATACTTGCATTAAGTTTAACAGGATGTTTCCTGAAAAAGAAAAGCAGCGGCGTATCCGAAACAACAGGATGGAAATATAACGACCGCAAATATGGAGGTTTTGAAGTATTAGCTCCGCGCAAACAGGCTACAGCGCCCGGTCTTGTATTTATCGAAGGCGGGCTGTATGTTATGGGGCGGATTGTTGAAGACCTTGGCTTTGCAAATAACAATACTCCACGCAGGGTTACTATTGATTCATATTATATTGATGAAACAGAAGTTCGTAATGTCGATTACAGAGAATATATTCACTGGTTAACCAGAACTTATGTATCGTATCCTAACGTTGTACAGAATGCCCTGCCAGATACTTTGGTATGGCGCAGCCCAATGTCGTATAATGAACCAATGGTAGAAACATACTTCAGGCACGTTTCTTTCGACAACTATCCAGTTGTAGGCGTTACGTGGCGTCAGGCAAGCGATTATTGTTTGTGGCGTACCGACCGCGTAAACGAAGAGCAGCTTGTAAAAAAAGGCATTTTAAAATTAGATATATTAACCCAGAAAGACGAAAACAATTTCAATACGGATGCATACCTCGCCGGACAGTATGAAGGCACAGTCAATAAAGGATTGAAAGACATATCTTCGGAAGATAAAAATGCAACGCGCAAAGTAAAAATGAGCGATGGTATACTGTTCTCGAAATATCGCCTTCCGACAGAGGCAGAATGGGAATTTGCAGCAGCAGGGCTTATAGGCGTAACCGAAAATGAACGTATTACGGAACGTAAAGTATATCCATGGACAGGCGGTTCTACCCGCAGCAATCATAAAAAAACACGCGGACAAATGATGGCTAATTTCCAAAGAGGTAGGGGCGACCTTATGGGAGTTGCAGGCAATCCGAACGATGCCTTTGCCACACCCGCTCCCGTACGTTCGTTTATGCCTAACGATTATGGCTTGTACTGTATGGCAGGCAACGTTAACGAATGGGTTTTAGATGTTTACCGTCCACTGTCGTTTAACGATATGGATGAATTTAAGCCGTTTCGTGGAAACGTTTATACCAAAGTTGCCGTTGACAGCGAAGGAAAACCATTGCAAAAAGATCAGTACGGCAGAATTATATATGATACAATAGGATATACTCCCGACAGATTTAACTATCAAACAGGAGACCTTCGCAATTACAACGATGGAGATTATAAATCTCTTATGACGGATATTTTGGCAATTGACAATCCCGAAGCATTGTCTAAAACTTCGGACATGTACTATCAGGGCGAAGGAGAACTCGGAAAAGGACGTACATCTCTTATCAGCGACAAATCAAGAGTATATAAAGGCGGTTCGTTTCTGGACAGAGCATACTGGTTGAGTCCGAGTACGAGGCGTTTCCTCGATGAAGACAAATCTGCATGCGATATAGGTTTCCGTTGCGCTATGAATATGGTTGGAACAAAATCAGACCAGATTGCAGCAGGAAAAAGGCGAAAAAGATAAGAAGCAGTTAATATAAATAAAAACCTCCAAACGAGGTTTTTGTTTTTTATACAGTAAACTATATGAAAATATCAGATATTTATGAAATATTTAAAAAATATCCAAACATAATTACCGACAGCAGAGAAATTGTTCCCGATTCAATTTTTGTTGCTCTTAAAGGCGATACTTTTGACGGGAATAAATTTGTTGATTCCGCTCTTGATAAAGGCGCTGTATGCGCAATTACAGATGACAAATCGTTTCTGGAAAATGAAAAAATTATTGTTGTAAACAATTCGCTAAAAACCTTGCAAAATTTAGCAGCATATCATCGAAAAAAACTTGGAATACCTGTACTTGCCATAACAGGCAGTAACGGAAAAACAACAACAAAAGAACTTGTATATCGTGTGCTTTCAAAAAAATTTAACGCAGCCGCAACCGAAGGAAATTTGAATAATCATATCGGAATGCCGAAAACATTGCTTAAAATTAAGCCATACAACAATTTTGCCATAGTTGAAATGGGAACAAACCATTTCGGCGAAATTGAAACTCTGTGCAAAATTGCAAATCCCGATTTCGGATTAATAAATAACATAGGCAAAGCGCATCTCGAATTTTTCGGAAACATTGACGGAGTGGCAAAAGCAAAAGGCGAACTGTTTGAATTTTTAGCAACAAACAACGGAAAAGTATTTATAAATAAAGATATTGATATAATTTCAAAAATTGCAAAAAAATACATCAATAAAAAAAATATTATACCATACAGCCAACAAAGTTATAAGGTAAAAATATTTCCAACCGACAATGAAAATCCGTATTTGCAATTTGTTTTCAACAAAACAAAAGTTTGTACAAAATTAATAGGAAGATACAATATTGACAATGCTTTATCGGCAATAGCAACAGGCAAATATTTCGATATTCCCGATATTGATATTGCCAATGCAATCGAATCGTATAACCCTGATAATAACCGTTCACAAAAAATAGAAACTCAACATAATATACTGTACATGGATGCTTATAATGCAAATCCAACAAGCATGCAGGCATCATTGTCAAATTTTATTAATCAAAACGTTAAAAACAAAATGCTTATACTTGGCGATATGCGCGAACTTGGCGCAAGCAGCCAAACAGAACATCAAAATATTATACAAATGATTATCGATTCGGATATAAACAACGTAATACTTGTTGGCGACTGTTTTGCAAAAGCGGCGCAAAATACGGCGTTCAGATGTTTCAAAAACGTTGATGATTGCATAAAGTATTTGAACAAAACGAAAATCAGAAATCAAACGGTTTTGATAAAAGGTTCGCATGGAATACATCTCGAAAAAATTGAAAAATATTTATAAATCATGCGTCTTTGCCTCAATGCTGCAAGTGCTTATACCTGATATTTAGCGAGATAAATCTACAAAAAACGGATTTTCGGATTAATCCAGATATTTTTCAATTACCTTTTTCCAGACCAGATAACCTGCACCCATAAGATGCAAGCCATCGTTGGTATATTCTTTGTTAAGTTTTCCGTTTTGGTCGGCAAGTTTTGAATAAATATCGACAAAAATAATGCCTTTGCGGATACACAACTGTTTTAAAAGTTCATTGGTTTCGGCAATTTCCTGTCCCTTTGTACCATGCCATTTTGCATATTTTTCAAAATCACTGTTTACAGGAAATATGCTTTGTATGTATAATTCCGTTTCGGGACTTTCTGTTTGAAAGCGGTCAATCAATTTTTCAACATTATCGGCTACTGATTGCGGTGAATGTCCTGCGCCAAGATCGTTTGTTCCCGACTGTACAAATAATTTTCGAGGTTTGCCTTTAATAAGGCTGTCTAAACGTTCAAGAATCCAATAAGTACGGTCGGCGCTGATGCCGCGGTTTTTAACGTTAATATTATTAAAAAGTTCGCTCCATTCGCAGCCATCTGTAATGCTGTTTCCGATAAAGATAATATCGGATGATGTTACAGGTAATATTTCAAACAGCGAACGTCTTTGGTAATTGTATTCGCCCGGTTCTGCCGTTTGCGTATAAATGTTTACAGTTATTAAAACTGCAACAAAAGACAGGATAATTTTTTTCATTTTCATATATTTTTTATTTTAATACAAATATAGATGAAATTTTCCGGTTACGTACAAATGAATAAAAAATAAGTTGTCGTATTCAATTGTATGCAGTAAAAAAATCACCAAAATAGTAGGACGTTAAAATTTCCGGTCAATTGAGAATACCTTTGCAGTTCTTTGCGAAAGTAGTAACAACAAAGCAATCTGTTCAAGGCATGGTAAACACGCAAAATCACTGTTTTTTATCTTTAATTTCACATTTTTTAATCTGCGTAAAGTATAATTGGAAATTTTATGTATCTTTGTGAAAAATATTAACTGAATTAAAAATTACGGAAGCATGAAAAAATTATTTTTATTGACCGGTATACTGTTTTGCGTGTCATGCACAAGCGGAGAAAAGAAAAATACAGACACACAAAACGCAGAATTAAAAAACATAAAAGATAAGAGTTTTGAAGAATTGTTTACAGGCATTTCCGCAGAAGAAATCAGCGACAATGTATTTAAATTGGTTGGCAAAGACATTACTGTTATAACATCGGGAAAAGAATCTGCTTTTAATTCAATGGCTGCAAGCTGGGGCGGAGCGGGAATTTTATTTAACAAACCTGTAACATGGTGTATGTTACGGGCAAATCGTTATACGCTCGAAATTATAAAGAAAGAACATACATATACGCTGTCGTATTTTCCGGAAGAATACAAAGAACAGGTTTTGTTTTTCGGAAGCAAAAGCGGGCGAAATACCGATAAAATGAAAGAAACAACGCTTACGCCCGTTCAAACTCCATGCGGAAATATGACTTACAAGGAAGCACGTTTGGTATTTGAATGTAAATTAACGGAACTTACAACTGTAAATCCCGATGATTTTTTTAATAGTGCAGACAGGGATTTTATACTGGGAGGGTTTGAAGAAGCCAAAGAATATCACAAACTGGTTTTTGGCGAAATTACCAATATCTGGATAAAGAAATAACCGGTTTGCTTATTTTCCGACTTTGAAATGCCTTTTACATTTATTGCAATAATATATTTTTTTATTGTAAAAAGGTAGCGACTGCAAAAAAAACGTTGCAAAAATAAAAAACGTATTTGCTCTGTTGCGGTTTATTCCGTAACTGACATTGTCGGAATTGCAGTAGGGACAAATAATTATATCGTCCGTTTCATCCGTTTCTTCGCATGGAATTGCATCCAAGCCCAATATCAGCAATGCCTGTTCCCTGTCTTTTTCCCAAACCTGCAAATTCACGTAACCCAAAGGACGCGAATACAGATAATTTTCATTATCGGTAAAACATTGAATATCGGCTGCTTCAAGTTTTGACTTTGCAAGAGCGGCTTCAGCCGCAGCAGTGAATTTTGCTATTATTACAAAAGTTTCGTTACTGTTTGTTTCCATCTTTTTATGTTTTATTTTTTTGTAAAATTAATTTATTTTTGGATAAAATCAAAATTTCCTGAATTTTACAGATATAAATTTTTCAAGTATCACAAATTCAATTTTATTATGAAATTAGATAAGGTATAATAAAAGTGGCAAGGGTAAAAAATATTTTTTGCATTAATTTTATTTAACTATAATATTTGCGC
Organism: Prevotellaceae bacterium; assembly: GCA_031275825.1. Lineage (GTDB taxonomy): Bacteria > Bacteroidota > Bacteroidia > Bacteroidales > UBA932 > JAIRKV01. The sequence continues at coordinate 29,143 of JAISOH010000081.1, forward strand.
TGACTTGAAAAATCATATTTAACTTTGTGTCAAATTTATTAAAACACTTTGTATGATTGGACATATTAAGAAACTGTTTAAATTTCATGCAGCAATTGTTTTATTGAGCCATAATTTTGATAAAGGCGAGTTGTATCATGGTAACGCTTGAGTCTGCTTTATATTCAAAGTCTTAGCCAGACGTCTGAAATTTTGTTGATTTATCGCTACGCAATGTAATTTCCATATCTTAACCAAATTTTTTCATCACATTTTCAACAAATTCTCACGATAGCATCCACTGCATATATTTTTTTCATTCTCTCAAAACGATATTTCAACGGTTCAATTATCTCAAATGCCATTTTGCTATCATGCTTATTTACTGCATGAATCACTATCGAAAGGGGCAATCCATCCGTTTCTGTTATTATGTGCGCTTGCGTCCTTTTACTTTTTTGTTTCCATCAAAACCGACTTTTTCTCATCCAACATTTGTCGTTTTTATGCTCTGACTGTCTATTATTCCTGCGCTAGGAGACCTTAATTTTCCTTGATACTTCCGTAATTTGTTGCGCAATATTTCGTTTATTTCTTCAAGTATACCATCATTTTTCCATTTATTGTAATAATAATAGAGTTTATATTAAATAACCTGTTGTGCATTTAGGAAATATTGCATTTGATAATATTTAAGGGACGGTTAAAGACAAATAAATTCAGGTACTGACTCATCGTTAAATCTGTAATTTTGGGAATAGTCCTTGCAGCCAAACCGTAAAAAATTTTAGCAAAATTAACGTTCATTGAAAATTGCCCGTCAAGCTGCGAAAACAGGGTTTCAATTCGTTTACGTTTTCGGCGTTTTAATTTGGAAAATTCGGTCGGGTTGAGTTGATTGCAGCGTAGCGG
>JAISOH010000090.1 GCA_031275825.1 Prevotellaceae bacterium
TGTTTTTCAAAGAATGAACAAATACATGACAATATTATTGGAATGTATATTGAAAAATTTTATTACAAAACCGGAATTTATGGAAATAATTAACCATACAATTTGAGACACTACCAAAAAAAGAATTAAGCCGTTTCATTTTTTTCTCTTTTTTCTGCATTAACTAATTTATTATTAATTTTGCGGATTATCTATAAACAAGGGATTAATAAAATGAACAAAAAAGTAATATTAGTTATTCTCGACGGCTGGGGAATAGGAAAACACGACAAAACGAACGCCATTTACACACAGGGCGAACCATATATCGACTCGCTTAAAGAAAAATATAAAAATGCACAACTTGCCACCTGCGGAATTGATGTAGGCTTGCCTGAAGGACAAATGGGAAATTCCGAAGTCGGACACTTGAATATCGGCGCCGGACGTGTTGTTTATCAGGATTTGGTGAAAATCAATCTGGCTTGCGCAGATAATTCAATAATGCAAAATGCCGAAATCATAAATGTATTTTCGTATGCGCAAAAAACAGGAAAATCCATACATTTTTTAGGTTTGGTTTCGGATGGAGGAGTTCACAGTTCGCTGGAACATCTGTTTAAACTTTGCGATATATCAAAAGAATACAATATAAAAAATGCTTTTGTTCACTGCTTTATGGACGGCAGGGATACAGACCCGCACAGCGGTAAAATTTTTATTGCAAAACTTTTAAATCATACAAAAAAAACAGGCGTAAATATTGCGACTATTATAGGTCGATATTATGCAATGGACAGAGATAAACGCTGGGGACGAATAAAAGACGCCTATAATCTGCTTGTAAACGGAACAGGCAGGGCGGCTACCGACATGGAAGCTGCAATGCAACAATCATACGATGATGGAATTACCGACGAATTTATAAAACCCGTAGTAAACGCCAATGTTGACGGACGAATAAAAGAAGGCGATGCAGTGATATTTTTCAACTTCCGAAACGACAGAGCCAAAGAACTTACCTTTGTGCTTACCCAACAAAACATGCCCGAATATGGAATGCATGCAATTGAAAATCTGCAATATTACTGCATGACGCCTTATGATGCATCATTTGAAGGTTTGCATATAATTTTTGACAAGGAAAATGTAACAAACACGCTTGCAGAATATCTCAGTTCAAAAAAAATTAAGCAGTTACACATAGCCGAAACCGAAAAATATGCTCATGTAACATTCTTTTTCAACGGAGGACGCGAAGAAGCCTTTGCAGGAGAAGACCGTATTCTTATTAATTCGCCGAAAGTTGCAACCTATGACCTGAAACCCGAAATGAGCGCATACGAAGTAAAAGATGCTTTGGTTGAACAAATCAAAACAAACAAATACGAATTTATAGTTGTAAATTTTGCAAATGGCGACATGGTTGGGCATACAGGCGTTTACGAAGCGATTAAAAAAGCCGTTTTTGCAGTTGATAACTGCGTGAAAGATGTTGTTGAAACAGCAAAAGAAAACAATTACGAAGTAATAATCATTGCCGACCACGGCAATGCCGACAATGCAATAAACAAAGATGGAAGCCCGAATACGGCACATTCGCTTAATCCTGTTCCAATTATAATTGTAAGCGACAGAACAGCCAAAGTCGAGCAGGGAAGACTTGCAGATGTTGCGCCAACTATTCTTACACTTATGGGAATTGATATTCCAAAAGAAATGAAAGGAAAAAATCTGGCAATGCTGAAAAACGGATAAAAACAAACCGGTAAAGTTTATTTTGATGATAATAGATATTGATGATAAACTGTTAAGTTCGGACCTGTTTACCGAATATTTTTGCTGCAATTATGAACATTGCGGAGGCGTTTGCTGCGTTTGCGGCGACAGCGGAGCGCCTCTGGAAGAAAAAGAAGAAGAAATTATTAAAAAAAATATTGATGAAATTTTACCGTATATGAAGCCGGAAGGCAGAAAAGTTGTTGAAACCGAAGGCGTTGCAGCAATCGACAGGGAAGGCGATTTGGTAACCCAGCTGATAAACGGCGAAGAATGCGCCTTTTCATTTTACGATGAAAATGCCAACTGCTTTTGCAGTATCGAACGAGCATATATTGACAAAAAAATTGATTTCAGAAAACCTCTTTCCTGCCATTTATATCCGATTCGTGTGAAAAAAACCAAAGAAACAACAATGTTGAATTATCACCGCTGGAGCATTTGCCAGTGCGCTCGCGACAAAGGAAAAAACGAAAACATATTCGTTTACCGGTTTTTGAAAGAAGCAATAATCAGATGCTTTGGAAACGAATTTTATAAAAAACTTGAAAATATCGATAAATTAATAAAAAAAGAAAAAAATATTTAAACTAAAAAAACAAAAAATGGAAAATAATTATAATGAAACAGATGCTGCAATTTTTGCCCATAAGCATGTATCTTTTCCAATGCAGCAAAAATATACGACAGCGCAAATAGAATATTTGCTTGATTTGGTATATGAATATTATGATGCAATCGACAACGATGCAAATGGTGTCGATGTTAACATAGTGGAAATGACCTCATTTATCAATCAAAATATCAGCAAAAATTTTTGCAGTCCGATTGGATATAAAGAGTTGGAAGAACTTTTAAATGCCGATAACGCTTACATGGAAAGCATTGGACTGCTTGAACCTGAAAATAATATTGATTTTTTTGAAAATGAAGATATTGTGAGCATAGAAAATATTATTGATGATATTTACGCTCTGCTGCCGCAAGGTATAAAGGACAGATACGGCATGGATGATATTTTTGATGTGCTTTGCATGGAATGTAATTACTTGAATAGCATTGATTACGAAGGTATTAATGAAGATGAAATGTGCGAATATATTCAGCAGAATGCCTCCGATAAGGACATTGAAATATCAATCGATGATATAAAAAATATCCTGTCGGTTGAAGCATCTTTTCTCGGAGAATATTAGAATCTGACTAATACCATGAATTATCCGATAAAATAGATTTTTTTTCATGTCTGCAATAAATTTTAAGAAACAAGCGATTAAAAATACAGCAGATATACAGTGAATTTATATTTTTTGTTATCCAGAAAACAAAATATTACTATAATTTTTTAACTTTGCGAAAAATTAGATTATAAATTAAATTATACTGTAAGATTTTAGATAAAGCATTATGAAAATAGCAATAGCAGGAACAGGTTACGTAGGACTGGTTACAGGAAGTTGCTTTGCCGAAATGGGAACAGATGTTACATGCATAGACGTAAACAGCAAAAAAATAGAAAATCTCAAAAACGGCATTATTCCAATATTTGAACCCGGTTTGGATGAAATTGCAGAACGAAATATCAAGGCTGGACGATTGCATTTCAGCACATCGCTAAGCAACTGCATAAACGATGTCGAAGCGCTGTTTATTGCCGTAGGCACACCGCCGCAAGAAGATGGCAACGCCGATTTGCAACACGTTTTGGATGTTGCAAAAATCATAGGACAAAATCTTGAAAAATATGTTCTGATTGTAACCAAAAGCACCGTTCCTGTTGGCACATCGCAAAAAGTGCGGCAAGTAATTGAGGAAGAACTTAAAATACGCAACAGAAATATTGAGTTTGATGTAGCTTCCAATCCCGAATTTTTGAAAGAAGGAGATGCCGTTAATGACTTTCTAAAACCCGACAGAATTGTAGTCGGCATAAATTCGGAACGAGCCAAAAAACTCATAACCAAGATGTACAATCCATTTATGATAAACAATTTCCGCATAATATTTATGGACATTGCATCGGCAGAAATGACAAAATACGCAGCAAACTCAATGCTTGCAACACGCATAAGTTTTATGAACGACATTGCAAATCTTTGCGACTTGCTCGGAGCAAATGTAAATATGGTACGGCAAGGTATTGGCAGCGACTTGCGCATAGGATCCAAATTTCTTTATTCGGGTTGCGGATATGGAGGCTCATGTTTTCCGAAAGACATAAAAGCCCTTATACAAACAGCAAAAGGCAAAGGATATAATATGCAGATATTAAATGCAGTAGAATCAGTAAATGAAGAACAGAAGAAAATTGTATTCAAAAAACTCGAAAAACATTTTAACGGCAGTCTGGCAGGAAAAACAATTGCAGTTTGGGGATTGTCATTTAAACCTCAAACCGATGACGTAAGAGAAGCGCCGTCATTACAAACCATCAAAATGCTGATTGATGCAAAATGCAAAGTCAGAGTATATGATATTGCTGCAATGCACGAAGTTAAACAAATATTCGGAGATAAAATAATTTATTCCGAAAATATGATGAATGCAACAAAAAATGCAGACGCCCTGCTTCTTGTAACAGAATGGAAAGAATTTCGACTTCCAAACTGGGAACAAATAAAATCACAAATGAAAACGCCGGTAATTATCGATGGTAGAAATATTTATAACCGTGAACAACTTACCGAAATGGGATTTACTTATTATGGAATAGGACAGTAAACAAACAGCAATATTTACCTTAAAAATTAAAAAAAATGAAAAGAATAAATCTAATTATCATTATTTTATCATGCATACAGTTTACGGCATGCAACAGTAAAGTTGAAAAATTAAACAGACAAGCCGGCGAGGCAATAAATAAAGTTCTTGAAAATTATGATTTCGCAGGACTCGCAGTTGCAGTGGTAAACGACAACAAAATTGCATATTCAAACGAATTTGGAGTGAAAAATATTGAAACACAGGAAAAACTCGGCAAAGACAACCTGTTTCGCATCGCATCAATATCGAAAACGTTCACATCAACAGCAATAATGCAATTGTATGAACAGGGAAAATTCAATCTCGACGATGACATTAGCGAAGCTCTCGGTTACAGCGTCCGCAATCCTAAATTTCCCGATACAAAAATCACTTACAGAATGTTACTTTCGCACACATCAAGCCTGAGCGATGCCGAAGGATATTTCAACTATGATATTTTGAAACCCGAAATTAATCCAAATTATGCAAATGCTTATTGGGATTACGCACCGGGTGAAAAATACAATTACTGCAATCTCGGATTTAATTTGCTTGGCGCACTCACAGAAATTCATTCAGGCTTAAGATTTGATGTTTATATTCGTCAAAATCTGCTTATTCCGCTTGGTATCATTGATGCAGGTTTTAATATTGATTCACTTGACGCTTCAAAATTTGTAAAAATATATACCCTGCAAGATTCGGTTTGGATTGAATCGACCGATGCATACAAAAGCCGTTCTGCCGAAATGGAAAATTATACGCTCGGCAAAAACGCAATTCTTTTTTCGCCAACAGGAGGAATGAAAATATCGGCGGCAAACCTTGCAAAATGGATGCTTTGCCGAATGAATTACGGAAAACTTGGCGATACGGAAATCATAAGCGAAGAAACGTCAAAATTAATGTTTACTCCCGTTGAACCGACAAAGGGAACAAGTTCGTACGGATTAGGAATTACGGTTGCAAAAGATTTGGTTGAAGGCGACACGCTTACAGGACACACAGGCAGCGCTTACGGACTTACAAGCGCAATGTTTTTCAATCCCGAAAAAAAATTCGGCGTTGTGATGATAACAAACGGATCTTCTCCGCAAAACGGTCAGGACAAAATAATTTCGGATATCATAAACGCAATGTATAAAGTGTTTGTTGTAAAATAGCAACATATAAAACAATAGAATACAGGTTTCATGCAAAGCAAAATACAGTTTTCAATCGTAGTTCCAGTTCTGAATCGACCAAATGAAATTAAGGAATTTTTGGAATCTTTATCACTGCAAACCGACAGGGATTTTGAAGTTCTAATAATGGAAGGAGAATCTCAGCATCCCTGCGATGAAATTTGTAAAGAATATTCAAAAGTTCTCAACATAAAACACATTAAAAATCAAATATCAAGCCGCAGTATCCGCCGCAATTCAGGAATCGAAGCAGCAACGGGAAATTATGTTATATTCTTTGATTCAGACTGCATTTTGCCTCCGCAATATATTGAAACCGTGCGAAAACAACTTAATGAAAATTATGCAGACTGCTTCGGAGGTCCCGACAATGCAAACAAATCATTCAATACTCTTCAAAAAGCCGTAAACTACTCAATGACATCGATATTCACAACAGGCGGCATTAGAGGCGGCAAAAGTAAAAATTTTCTTCCACGAGCTTTTAATATGGGATTTTCAAAAAACGTTTATGAAAAAATCGGCGGATACGATGAAATTATAGGCGAAGATATTGATTTGAGTATGAGAATCAAAGAAGCCGGATTTTCGATACGTCTGATAAAAGAGGCTTTCGTTTACCATAAACGCCGATTAACATTGAAAAAATTTTACAAGCAAACATACGCTTTCGGCTGCGCACGCATTGTTTTCGCCAAAAGACACAAAGGCTCATTAAAAATATTGCATTTATTGCCAGCTTGCTTTGTATTGGGAAATATTTTCCTTGTTTTGGCAAGCATTATTTCCGGTTGTATATGGTTTTTGCTGCCTGTATTAATTTATATCATTGCAATTTTTATTGATTCACTTATAAAAAACAAAAAGGTATCAATATCTTTAACCTCAATATTAACAAGTTACATTCAACTTTTCGGCTATGGAGCAGGATTTTTAGATGAAATGACAACTCGCAGAATATCAAAAAAAACAGCAGAAAAAGTGTACAGGCAATGAAAATTTCAGATATTTTATGGCGATTCTTTCAATGTTTTACGGATTGATTGTTTCCATGTTTTATGGAGATAACAGACAGTATAAACTTCCTCATATTCATGTGAAATATCAGGAAGAAGAGGCTGTTTTTTCTATTCCTGAAGGAGAATTGCCGGCAGGAAGTTTGCCTCCTAAAAAAGAGCAGATATTGAAAGCATGGATAATTTTGTACGAAGAAGAATTGATGGCAAATTGGGAATTAGCGATTAATGCACAAAATATTTTTAGAATAGAACCATTAAGATAAGTAGATATGAATCCAAGGATTATAAATGTGATCCCCGAAAATGACTACGTTTTGCACGTTTGGTTTACAAATGGAGAGGAAAGTCGTTTTGATATAAAGCCATATCTTAACAATGGCATTTTCAGAGAATTACAGGATGTTTCGATGTTCTGTTCCGTGAAACCTTTTATCGGAACGATACAGTGGGCAAACGGCGCTGACCTTTGTCCCGATACTGTTTATCTCGACAGCATAAAAATATAAAACAGAACAGGTATTTAATTATAAACAAAAAACAACGAAATAAAAACCAGCAGTATGCTGAAAATTAAATACATACAAACAGTATCTTGTTCTTGGAATGTAGGAAGTTTCAAAAAAAGCAGCAGAAAAAATGTACCGACAATGAAAAATTGATTTTTTTGTTTCAAATTCAAATTATAAAATTATTAATCTAAATATTATTTGCTCTCCAAAAGTAAATATTGATTTAATATTGCAAATTAACAATTAGCCGATGATGTTTTTGTCTGCATGCCGGTTGTTTTGAAAAAATTTATTGAAATTTCAAATTAAATTTTGTTTTTGTTAATCATTGTTATACCTTTGCATTCGTAATGTAAATGTTGAATGCGTATGAATTAAAAAACAGGCAAACAATACGCACGTTTTAAGTTTTTATTGGAAAAAGCGTTTAGCTAATATTCTTGTTTCTTGAAACTTCGACAATTTAAGAATCCAACAGAGTAAAGCAATGAACGCTCACGCCATTTCCGGCGTGGGCTTTACTCTTTATCGTTGGATTAGGTAGTCGAAGACCTCAAGAAGCAGATAAATTAGAGTTTGTCCGCGCTTTTTTTATGTGCGTATTTCAAATTGAATTTGAGTTTTGGGCAATCGATGGAGTTTGGCAACCATTATAAAAACGGGGCAAGACCTGCAAAGCCAGTCAGAGCAGGAATAAAAAATAAAAATTTCAACTAAAACCGACAGGTCGATGGTATATAACCGACACAAATTTTATATGAAAAAATTTTTAATAATTTTAATAGCCGTAATCGGCTTGTCAGGTACATCAAATTCCTTATCCGCACAAACACGAACAAAAATAGCAGACGGAATTTATCTTGTAAGTTATGGGAACTCATTCGGTATTGAAAATGATAATACTAAACAATGTATCAATTTAAGCGTCTCACAAAATAAAAACAGCGCTGGCGCCGTAGTTTATGATATTTTTTGTGGAAATAAATATACAAAAGGACTTATAAAAACAGGATTGGCGTATGGAATAAAAACAGCGTTAACTGCGTATGGACAAGCTTGGCTTACTCCATTTATTGGCGTTGTAGCAAATACTATTTATGACGATGTTTGTGATTATTTTGGTGAAAAAAAATAGGAAATTATGAAAAAGAATACTCTGTTTTTTGTTTTATGTCTTATTTTATTGAGTAGTTGTGTAAGTCCCAATTACTTAGTAAACAAAACTATTTGGGTTAATATTTCACCTGCCGAAAAAGACGGAGTGAAAGGGAATGTGATAACGAGTTTGTATTTTGTTTCCAATAATACAGTAGATATTTACAGCTCGGTTATGGTAGATACAAGCATTGCAGTAAAACCGTTTAAATGGGCAAAGGGTACATATTCCGTTTCCTGCAACTCAAAAAAAGCAAACAATCTGTCCATAGCAGCAATTACTCTGAAAAAAGATACTGTAAAATATAACAGTATATATCAAAAAGATGATACTATGATTTTGGTATCCGATTCTATCGCTAATGTATTCCATAAATTACATGATGTTAAACTTCCATAAATTATTGATGACATGAAAAAAAATGTAAATATTATAATAGTCGCTTTCTGTTTGTTATCGGGAATATCGTCTTGCAGTTCAGGGAGTAATTTTTTCAAAGACATAGCGACTGGCGTTGCCGCTGCCGTAGTACAGAATGCAGCAGTTAAAGGGGGAATGTCCGAACAGGATGCAAGTCAGACTATTGGCTCTATTGTTGAAAATTCAGGCGGTAACCGACAAGCTGCCGATATTGGTATGAGTTGGCAAAATGGCACTTTGAATAAATATGACAAGCAAAATATCATTTCCGATTATGTATTTGACAAAGTTGGAGAAGCCACTGGTCAGCAAGAACTTATGAAGCAACTTAAGGCTATAAAAGATGCCGATTATAATTATCTCAGTGCACAGCGAGATATTATAGATAAAGCAAAAAAGACCAATACTCCCATCGACAAACGAGAATTACAGAATGCGCTTAACAGAAGAAATCAGGAAAAGGCAGATGTTTTTTACAGTGCTATCCTGTATGGAGAAGAAAGACAGAAACAGCGTTTGCAGGAATTGTTGCCAATCAAACAAAAACTGGTAGCACAAGGTTATGAAAGCTGGATTGCTGATGAAGTCGCCGCAACCATAATTGGTATTCAAAAGTCAACCGCCTTGACCGAAACAGAAAAAGCAGAATGGTTGCGTGGTTTAGGCTTCGATAATTATCAGGAAGTTTCGCAAGCAGTGCAAAAAGTTTTGACAGATAATTATTATGCAGCAACAATCAATTCAGAAGTTGAAGAAGAAACAAAACGTCAGCAAGCAGCAGAAGAGAAACGCAGAGCCGAACAGAAAGCAGCCGAAGAACGCAAAAATGCAATTCAAAAAATTAAAACTGCAAAAATTGACGGATATCCTTTTGATGAAACTTCATTGTCGCAAAATCAAAAATCAGCGCTTGATGAGATTGCTGATATTCTAAACCGGTATTCTGATGTAAAAGTAGTTATTACAGGACATAGCTGTAATGTAGGTTATAAAAACATTAATCAAAAAAAGGGATTAAAACGCGCAGAAGCAGGAAAAGAATATTTAATCGAAAAGGGGATTTCCAAAGAACGCATTTCTGTTGGCAGCAAAGGAGAAACTCATCCTATAATTCAAAATATATCAGAAGAGAATCGTAAGCAAAATCGCAGAATTGAATTTGTGGTAGAATAATGTTTCCCCCGTTCGGCGAATTTTCTTTTGATTGTCGTTTATATCAAAAACAAAGGGGCTGTTTCAAAACTCCGGGTTCGTCATTGCGAATTGTGAGCGCAAGCGAAGCAGGAAGCAATAACGTGTAAAATACCATTTTGAGATAACCTCTTTGTTTCTATTTTCCTCATAACAAATGATGCTGTGCGAAAAAAAAGCAGAGGATTTCAACCTGAATTATAAAAATCATGCGCAACGAATGAGCAAAGCCTGTCATTGAAAATTTTCCGAACAAAAAATATTCCGCCAAAAACAACTGTGCTGTTATCATGTTTCCGTTTATATTGTCTGATTCATTCGCCCCTGCAAATTTCAAATTAAATTTGCAGGGGCGAGTATTTTTTTAATAAATATTTTACTGCAAAATTATGAAAATAAATTTTTTTATTTAATTTTACGGCAAAATATATAAAAGAATAAAACATATAGTAAATTATAAAATATTAGGATATTAATCAAATTATTATGAAAGTTGTAATTTTAGCGGGAGGATTAGGAACGCGGTTGAGCGAAGCAACATCGATAATTCCAAAACCAATGGTAGAAATTGGCGGGAAACCCATTTTGTGGCATATTATGAAAATATACGGCAGTTATGGCTTCAACGATTTTATTATATGCTGCGGCTATAAGCAATATGTTATAAAAGAATATTTTGCCAATTATTTCCGTCATAATTGCGACATGACCGTCAATTTGGCAGATAACAGTGTGCAAATACTTGATAATCATTCGGAACAGTGGAAAGTAACAATGATCGATACGGGAATGAACACACTAACCGGCGGGCGAGTAAAACGTATTCAAAAATACACAGGGAACGAGTCATTTTTACTTACTTACGGCGATGGACTTTCGGATATTAACATATTAAAAAGTATAGAAGAACATAAAAAATCAGGAAAGACACTTTCACTTTTAGCATATCAGCCAAGCGGACGTTTGGGCGTGCTTGAAATTGAAAATGATGGAACCGTATGTTCTTTTTTGGAAAAACCGAAAGAAAGCGGCTCATGGATTAATGGTGGCTTTTTTGTTTGCGAGCCAGAATTATTTGATTATATAAAGGGTGATAATGAGATGCTTGAATATGAGCCAATGCAAAGAATTATTCAAAAAAAACAACTTCACGCATACAAACATAACGGATTTTGGAAACCAATGGATACTTTGCGCGACAACAATGAATTAAATGAACTTTGGAACTCAGGAAAAGCTCCATGGAAGATATGGTAATTTTTAACAATCGCAAATATCTGGATACAAGCAATATAAAAAATCATTATCTAAATAATAAGTTCAAATAACAATATGCATAAATCAATATGACAGACAATTAGATAATTTCAATGTGTTTTTAAATAAAATTAAACAAAAAACTAAACAAGCTATATATAAATAAAAGAATAACAAATAATTAACATCGATGGAATTTTATAAAAATAAACGAGTTTTAATAACAGGGCATACAGGATTTAAAGGATCATGGCTTGCAATATGGTTAAAGCAATTAGGCGCTCATGTTGTTGGATTTGCCCAAAATCCATATACGGAAAAAGATAATTTTGTTTTATCAAAAATCGGCAAAAAAATTACCGACCTGCGGGGAGATATTTGTAATATCAGTCAAATAAAAAAAGTTTTTGAAAAATATCAACCGGAAATTGTATTCCATTTGGCGGCTCAATCGCTTGTTCGCCAGTCATATAAATATGCAGCAAAAACATATAAAACAAATGTAATGGGAAGTATCAATTTAATGGAAGCTTTCCGTTATTGCCAATCTGCAAAAGTTGCGATAATGGTTACAAGCGACAAATGTTACGAAAACAGAGAACAGCAAACACCATATACCGAAGAAGATGCAATGGGCGGTTATGATCCTTATTCATCATCAAAAGGAGCGGCAGAAATTGCAATTTCATCATGGCGGCGCTCATTTATGAATCCAAAACATTATTTAACACACAGAAAATCAATAGCAAGCGTCAGGGCTGGAAATGTTATTGGCGGCGGCGACTGGACAAAAGACCGCATAATTCCCGATTGCATTCGAGCAATTGAAGCAAATGTTACTATTGACATTCGAAATCCAAAATCAATTCGCCCGTGGCAACACGTGCTTGAACCATTAAACGGATATTTGCTTCTGGCTCAAAAAATGTGGGAAAATCCTGTAAATTATTGTGAAGGATGGAATTTTGGTCCGCTGCCAAATTCAATTGCAAATGTCTGGGAAATAGCAAGTAAAGTGGTTGACAATTATGGTGCGGGCAAATTAAATAAAATAACTCTAAACGACAATTTGCATGAAGCGCAGTTACTAAGTCTTGACATTGAAAAAGCCCGGTCGCGACTGGGATGGAACCCGCGTTTAACCTTAAACGAAACCATCGAATTTACAGTAGAGTGGTACAAAAATTACAGGACATTGAATGTATATGATTTATGTGTTAATCAGATATTTAAATATATGGAAAAATGAAATTTGCAAAAACAGATATTACAGGACTTTATATAATAGAAATTAACCCTTTTTATGACGCAAGAGGAGAGTTATTTAAGCCATTTACTTCAAGTTTTTATTTAAATAATTTTGGTAATAACGTTAATATCAACATAAAAGAAGTTTGGTTTACCAAATCGAAAATGAACGTAATACGTGCAATGCATTTACAGACAGGAGAGTTTGCATGTGAAAAAATTGTTTCCATTATCAGTGGAAGAGTTCATGATGTAATTCTTGATATGCGCAAAGAATCAGCAACTTACGGGAAAATATTTGACATTGAACTGTCTGAAAATTCGCCAAAAGCACTTTATATTCCAACGGGTTGCGCTCACGGATACCGAGTATTGAGCGAAAATGCCATTGTTATGTACATGGCAACACAGGAACATTCACCAAAAGACGATACAGGCATTAGATACGACAGCTTCGGTTTTGACTGGGGGGTTGAAAATCCTGTAATTTCTGAAAAAGATGCAAAATTGCCGCCATTTATAAAAATCTGACTTACTGCATATAAGACATACAACAATATTGCCTGCAACAAATTTGTTTAATATGGAAGTATTAATTATCTTTGCATTAAAATTAACAGTATAAAAAACTGCCTGAGTCAGGTTTGGATTTTTAACCGTTACATTTTAGCAGTTAAAACAAAAAGAGATGGAGTAAAATGAAACAATATCAGAATGTTAAAAAAGGAGAAAATGCACAAAATATTAATAACTGGAGCAACAGGATTTGTAGGAAGATATTTAATTCCACAACTTGTTAATGCTTATATCGATGCAGAAATTTTGACAGTAAACCGCAATGTTGAAAAGGCAAAAGAATTATTCAAAAATTCAAAATGCAAACATATATTATCTGCTGAATATAAAAGTATTATAAATTTCAATCCGGAAATAGTTTTCCATTTGGCAACATTGTCAACAAGCCGTAATGATATGGAAATAATAAAACCGATGCTTGAAGCAAACATCGAATTTGGCGTACATTTATTATCAGCCCTGTCAAAGTGCGATAATCTGAAACTGTTTGTAAATGTCGGCTCATTTGCGGAATATCGCACAGGAACAGACAAAATCAACGATGCTTATCTGTATGCAGCAACAAAATCGGCATTCCGCAATTTTATAGATTACTATTCAAATTTAGCAGGCTTCAAATACATAACGGCTGTGCCTTACAGTGTTTACGGCAGCAACGATACAACAAAAAAAATTATTGACTTTATTCGCGAATCTCTGTCGGCGAAAATACCTGTAAAAATGACAAAAGGAGAACAAGTGCTTGATTTTATACATATTACCGATGTTGTAAGTTTTTTCATCAAAGTAATCGAAAACATGCAAAATATAATTGAAAACATGCAAAACGGCGAAAATTTTCATGTGGGCACAGGGACTGGCACAAAAATTCGGGATTTGGCAAAATTGATTGAAAAAGCCGAAAACAAAAAATGCAATATTGATTGGGGCGGTTTGCCATACCGACAAATGGATGTGATGCGCGCAATTGCGCCAATAGAAAAGAACAATATAATAATAAACTGGAAATCAAAAGTTTCAATAGAAGATGGAATTAAATTATAAACTATGGGAATAATATTTAGACAAAGCATTAAAGGAACTGTAGTTCATTGGGTTGGTGCTTTTATAGGCATGATAACAATGCTTTATATTCAACCAACTTTTTTGAAAACTGAAGAAATTGGATTAATGAAAGTCTTGTACGAATCGGGACTTTTAATTTGTACTTTTGCCCTGCTCGGAACTCCATCGTCGGCAATACGCTTTTTTCCGTATTTTAAAAACAGTAAAAACAGGGACAACGGCTTTTTCTTTTATTTGCTTATGCTTCCAACTGTTGGTGCTGTAATTTTTATTCCGCTGGTAATATTTCTTAAAGATGTTATAATTGATTTTTTTGCCGAAAAATCGGCTCTCTACGTTGAATATTTTAATTGGATTATTCCTCTGATACTCTTTTTAATATACTGGATAACATTTGAATCGTATTCAAACGTAAAAATGCGGATTGCCATGCCCAAATTAATACGCGAAATAGGCGTACGCATTATGCTGCTCTCAATATACATACTGTACGGATTTAAACTGTTGACGCTGACCGAACTGGTAACATGCGCAATATCTGTTTATGCCGTTGCTATGATTTGCACATTTTTTTACATCAGAAGATTTGATTCCATAACTTTGAACCATGACCGAAAATTTATAGACAAACCGCTGCAAAACAAAATATTAAAATACACCGGATTTTTATTTTTAGCGGCAGTAAGCGGTAATATTCTCAATCAACTTGATATTTTTATGCTGGCATCGCTTAAAGGACTCGACACTACCGGCGTTTACACTATTCTTATATACATAGTCGCAATGATTGATATGCCTTCGCGGGCAATTACGGCAATATCGTCGCCGATTGCCGCCGATTCGTTAAAAAATGACGATTTTGAAAAAGCCAATAAACTGTATAAGGAAGTTTCATTACATCAATTACTTAGCGGCAGTATTATTTTTATGTTTATATGGATTAATCTCGACAATATTTTTGCAATAATTCCCAATGGCGAAACTTTTGCTCCCGGCAAATGGGTAGTTTTATTTCTCGGAATAGCAAAAATAATAACAATGACGCTAAATTTTGGAGGCATACTTGTATCATACTCACGTTATTATTACTGGAGTCTGTTTTTTTCATTTCTCATTTTCGGCACAGGAATTGCTGCAAATCTTTTGTTAATTCCCGTTTTAGGAATGACGGGCGCCTCGCTTGCAACCCTTACGGCATGTATATTAAGTTACAGCACACAGCAATGGATAGTTTTGAAAAAAGTAAAAGGCAATCCATACACAATCAATACAATAAAACAAATTGCTTTGATACTTGTACTGGTTGGTACAAACTCGCTGCTGCCCGATTGGAGTCAAAATCCATTTATTGATGCCGCATACAGAAGCATTATTATAGGAATATTGACAATCACGATGTTATATAAACTCAAAATATCAGCGCCAATAAACAGAATTATTGATAAAAGCATGGAAAAATTAAAGACTTTTATTTAATTGCAATGCAATAAAATAATTATAAATATAGGTATATACAACTGTTAAACAATAAAATAAATATGATACAGTTTGTTTTGGATATATCAAAATGAACACATAAATAAAAAAGTATTATCTTTGTAAAAAATAATAATATTAAAAAATGAATATAATATCCGAATTATTAAGTTTCTTGAGATACCAAAAACAACGTTTCAAGAAAACACAAAGATATTTGCTGACAAGACGCGTAATAAAATTTCTGCAACAGATGGATGCGCCTGTTCCACTTAATTTGAAAGAGCGGAAGAGGACAGTAAAGTTCTTGCGCCGGCATCTGATAGAGGTTTTCAATGACTTCTTTATCGCCAGATATCTATGGCGACATGTAAAAGTTGCATTCGACAAAAATAACGGATTACATTATGTCCGTACAGCGGAAGGACGCCGGTTATACTTCAAACGGGGAATGACAGAAAAAGAAGTTCGACACATGTATAATGGCTTATGCATAGAACAGGACAGACTGTCGCCGCATAATTATTGTTTTGACGATTTATCAGTCGATTCAAATTCTGTTTTTGCAGATATTGGCGCTGCCGAAGGAAATTTCAGTCTTAAATTTATTGATAAAATTAAAAAAGTATATCTTTTTGAGAGCGACAGCAACTGGATAGAAGCATTAGAAGCGACATTTCATCCGTGGAAAGAAAAAACAGTTATTGTTGATAAATATGTGTCCAGTTACAACGATGATAAATGCGCTTCGCTTGATACGTTTTTTCAAGACAAAGAAAAACCCAACTTATTAAAATTGGATGTGGAAGGAGCGGAAAGCAAAGTGATAGAAGGAGCAAAACAACTTTGTGAAAAAAACGTGAACGATTTGCTGGTATGCGCATACCATCGCACAGGTGACGAAAAAAAACTGTCTAAACAGTTAAAAGAAATGGATTATAAAATCAAACTTTCGCCCGGATACATGCTGTTTCTTTGGGAACATAATCACAGCTATGATTTGCAGGCGACTTTTGATTTCAGAAAAGGATTAATTCATGCTTCACGATAAACAACAAAATGAAAATAATAATTATAATAAAATAATAATACGATGCCTAAAGAAAACAATAATTATAATATTCAAGTAAAAACAAACCACTACAATTTTTTCACCTATACAGACCTTCCGCGATGGACTTCCTATTGGCATCAGATTGCGGAAACGCTTGCACTGGCTCCCCAAACGGTTTTGATTATCGGCATGGGTGATAATATTGTGGGAAAGTTATTGACCGCACAGGGCGTACAGGTTTATACGTTCGATTTCGACAAAAATTTACATCCCGACTTTGAAGGCGACGTGGCCAACATAGACGCCGTGCTCGACGACAAAAAGTTTGATGTTATTTTATGTTGTCAAGTATTGGAACATTTACCGCACAACAAATTTGAAATTGTTTTGCAGCAGTTGAAACGGCACGCCGGCAATGTCATTATCAGTTTGCCCTATTCGGCGATGAAATATAAAGTTGAATTAAAACTGCCGGTCATTAAAACCGTAAAAGTAAATATATACATACACAAATTTTTCAGGAAACATAAATTTGACGGGGAACATTATTGGGAAACAGGAACGCGCGGGCATACCAAACGAAGCCTACTGAAAAGCATGGGGAAATTTTTTACAGTCACAAAATGGTATGTAGCGCCCTATAATCCCTATCATGTATTTTTTATATTAAGGAAAAAAATATGATTAATTTTAGTATCACACTAAATTTACCCGCTCCAAATCTTGCAAACACTGCAAAAACAGTATCAATAGTAATGTGTACTTATAATGGCGCTCCCTACTTGCGGCAGCAACTTGATACTGTCGTAAACCAGACCTGTCCGTTGCTTGAAATTATTATTCAGGATGACTGTTCTACTGACAACACAATGGAAATATTACAGGAATACGCTGCAAAATATCCCGCCATCCGTATTTATCAAAATGAAGAACGGAAAGGGCATATTTTGAATTTCTTTTCTGCTACCAGCCGTGCTGTCGGAGAATATATCGCATTTGCCGATCAGGACGATATTTGGAAGTTGGACAAAATTGAAAAGATGCTCGAATGTATCGGCAATAACTGGATGGCTGTTTGTTTTTCAATCCCCTTTCACAATGAAAGCGAAATAAAAGAAGAACCGGATTTAAGTAAATTACAGCCTCCCAATTTGGCACTGGAAAGACAACTGTATGTACCGGGGGCGGCTGCAGGACATGCAATGTTAATCCACAGGATACTGCTGGAAAAAATTCCTCAAAAATTTTTAACCTCAAAAGAACGCGGACATGATGTGCTGCTACACATAGTTGCTGCTGCTTATGACAAAGTAGTGTTTTGTAAAAATACAGCAACCTTTTTTCGACGCCATCCCTGTGCTTTTTCTTACATTCCGGCAGAGAATACCGAAAAATCTCTGTCAAATGCGATTGCATATATCAGGAGAACGCTCCGCCTGTATAAGGAAAGCCGTCCTTTTGTAGAAGACCGTCTAATATCGGTCATTCATATACTGTCTTCCCTGCCCGATGAAGCATACGCCAAATACGATGCACTGAAATTGGGCAAAGCCCACTTAAATCGCAACTGGATTAAAACATTTTACTATTGCATAAAATTTAGAAACCGTCTGTTTTACAGACGCGAAACCAATCCCGTACTTTCTTTTATGAGAGGTTTATACTTTCCGATTTCATGCTCGGATTACAGTAGAGCAAAATGTAAATCATATCAAAAAAACA
This sequence comes from Prevotellaceae bacterium, assembly GCA_031275825.1. Taxonomy (GTDB): domain Bacteria; phylum Bacteroidota; class Bacteroidia; order Bacteroidales; family UBA932; genus JAIRKV01. The sequence continues at coordinate 18,381 of JAISOH010000090.1, forward strand.
GTAATAAAAATCAAATACCATGATGAATTTAAGCATTATTATACCATTTTATAACTGTGAAAAATATTTTCCCAAATGTTTGGATTCCGTACTTGCGCAACCTTGCCTTCCACTGGAAATTATTTTAGTTAATGACGGATCCAACGATGGCTCTGAAAAAATAGCGGAAGAATACGCAAAAAAAGACAATCGAATTATATTATACAATCAGGAAAACAAAGGTATTCCATTTGCACGCAACAAGGGATTGGAGTTAGCATCCGGCGAATATTTTTTGTTTATTGATGCCGACGACTACATCGCACCGAATACGCTGTATCAGCTGTATCGAACTGCCAAAGAAAATGATTTGGATGTTTTACAGTTTCCGCTTATTGAATTAAGAAATGACAACAAAAAACGCCGCCCAATGTTTTTCGTTAATCAAATAATGAATGGTGTGGACTATTTCAATATTATGATGAAAAAAAGAGTAATTCCATTTGCGCCTTACATGAATATGGTAAAAATGTCGTTTTACAAAAGTGTAAATTTCACTTTCAATGAAAAATTGCGCCGTTTGCAGGATTTGGAATTTTACACCAAACTCACTATAAAAGCAAATAGAATAATGAATATAAACGTTCCCTACTATTACTTTCGTATTGATTCCAATACGGTAGAAAAAAAAGTAAGGCATAACAAAGGTTTTTACTATCAATGCTGCTGCATCGTACATGACAGTTTTAATTCTTTTATCAACCATGAAAAATTAAATAAACTCACTGTATCGCACTTAAAATGGTTAATTTGTTATTTCTATTCTTTTTCATATAATTTTGATTACAAAGGATCGTTAAAATCTGCTGAACAAAAACAACTCAGATGCTTTATACGAAAATATATATTTCGGAATAGAGGATGGATGCATCCTTATGCCTATTATCGCTTAATTAGAACGTTTTTGCCATGATTAATAAATTAGATGGGAGGAAAAACAACAAAAAATAAAAAATGAGAATTTCTGAAAAAACACAAAAGTGTGTAAATCCGTGGATGCGGAAGATGTCCGTATGCGGATTTTCTTACCGTCAATTGGCTTTTTGCCGGCAATTTTACCGGACGTATCCAATTGTGAACGCAGTGCGTTCACAATTCAACTGGATGCAATATCGGCTTTTTATTCAAATAGAAGACGGGGATAAACGGGAGTATTACGAACAGGAAACGCTACATAACGGATGGACGGGACGGGAATTGGAACGGCAAATCAATTCGGGACTTTATGAGCGTTTATTGCTTAGCAACGATAAGCAGTCTGTTTTGGAAGTGGCGCGCCGAAAGCGAATGCCGGAAAATCCTGCGGAAATTATCAAAGACCCGATGATATTGGAATTTCTCGGATTACACCGCGATTCGTCATATTATGAGAAAGACATGGAAGGCGCTTTGATTAGCAATTTGCAGGATTTTCTTTTGGAGTTGGGCAACGGATTTTCGTTTATCGCCCGGCAAAAACGAATATTGCTTGAGGACGATGAATTTTTTGTCGATCTGGTTTTCTACAATCGACTGCTGCGCTGTTTTGTTCTCATTGAAATCAAAACCCACAAACTCACTCATGAAGATGTCGGACAGTTGCAAATGTACGTAAACTATTATGACCGGAATGAAAAACTCCCGGAAGAAAACCCTGCTATCGGCATTCTGCTTTGCGCTGACAAAAACGATGCGATGGTCAAATATACGCTTCCCGAAGACAATACAAGCATTATGGCAAGCAAATATCAACTTTATTTACCGTCAGAAAAACAATTGCTGTCGGAATTAAAACGAGAATTAAATAAACCTGAAACCCGTTACATATAACTATGGCCATTCCTAAAAAAATACACTGGTGCTGGTTAAGCGGCGACCCGCTGCCGAAAAATCTGCAAAAATGCGTAAATTCGTGGAAGCGGGTGATGCCCGACTATGAAATTATTTGCTGGGACAGGCAGCGGTTTGACGTCCGCAGCGTGCCGTTTGTAGAAGACGCCTGCGCCGCCCGCAAATGGGCGTTTGCCGCCGATTACATTCGCCTGTACGCCTTATATACCGAAGGCGGTATTTATTTGGATTCCGATGTACTGGTGTTTAGAAAATTTGACAAATTTTTACGCCATGCCGCATTCAGTGGAATTGAATATCATTCGGGCAAAAAATCATGGACGGAGAACGAACAGTTCGCCGACGGCTACAATGCTATACAGGCTGCCATTATCGGCGCAGAGAAAGGCAACGGATGGATTAAAAAATGTATGGAATATTACCAAAAAACCACATTCAAACTGAGCGGTAACGGCGAAGTAGCAGTAGAAATCAGTCCCGATGTGCTTGCTCGATGCGCCGTAGAATATGGATTCCGGTACGACGCGCATTTTAACGATTTGCAGGAACTGAAAGAGCAAATCGTTATTTATCCGCAAAAAGTATTTGCTACAGCCTATACAGGCGCTACCATGCGTTCGCATGCCCTGCATTTATGCGACGGTTCATGGTACAAAAAAGCAGGGAAACGCGAGCCGTGTCTGGTAAAATGGGAAAGGATATTATGTTCCAACTATCGTTTCTTCGCCATGCTGCATTACAAAAGAAAACGGTGGTTAAACAGAAAATAAAAATCATGAATATTAAAGTTTCTATAATAGTTCCCGTTTACAATACATCTGCATTATTGCCAAAATGTATTGATTCACTGGTAAATCAAACTTTACAGGATATTGAAATAATATTGGTTAACGATGCTTCAACAGACAACAGCATAGAAATAATACGCCAATACGAGCAACAATATCAAAATAAAATTCGTGTGATTGATTCAAAAATTAATCAAAGACAAGGTGGCGCACGAAATTTGGGCATTGAAATGGCAAAAGGAGAATATATAGGATTTGTTGACAGTGACGATTGGGCAAATGAAGAAATGTATAATGCGTTATATAATGAGGCAGTAAAAGAAGATAGCGATATTTGTTATTGTTACAGGCAGCAAATAACAGAAAATGGAAAAATATACAAAGACTCTGCAACTTATTTCTTACCTGTCGGTAAAATTACCGCCAAAAATTGCCGAAAAATGCTGATTAGCCACGTAACATACGTACAGCGGTACATCTATAAACGAAGTCTGTTTATCAACCGCAATATCCGTTTTCCTGCGCATGTCAGATACGAAGACATGATGATTGACCCATTAATTTTGTTATATGCAAATAATATTTCGGCTATTAAAAAACCTTTTTATAATTATTTTATTCATAGCGGTTCAACAATGACCGAAACAAATGAAACCAAATATCAAGATAAAATAAAAGTATGCCAATTAATTATAGAAGAATATAAGCAACGAGGTTATTATGAACAATATAAACATGAAATTAATTATCTTTTTTTTCGTAAAGCATATATTCACGCAGCATTAAATTATATTATTAATGCCAATTCGCCACAAAAAAAAATTATTGCACAAATCAGGCATCAACTGCTTTTATTAGATGAAAATTACAGGAAAAACCCGTATTACAGGGGGAAAATTTATTTTTTCATTATTGACCGTTTGTTAAGCATGCAATCAGCATTTTTGATAAAAATACTGAAAAAGATGCTTAAAATAATGCGCTATAACTTATAAATTATTTTCTTTTATTCTGAATTGTTTCGCTTTCAGCATCCATATAAATACAACAACTATCAGCGTTATTAAAGCCCATAAACAAATCAGGGAAATCATTTCCAAAGTATTGTACACTTTCGGCTTGAACACAAATTCTATGGAATGTTCGCCGGCAGGAACGCGCAGAGCGCGCAATATGTAGTTGGCGCGGAAATGCGGCGCAGGTTTTCCATCGATAAAAGCTTCCCAGTAAGTCAGCCCGTCATTATAGTAAATTTCAGGAAAAACTATTATTTGCTCCACCGCAGAATTTGATTTGTATTTTATATCATTTATTTTATAGTCAATCATCTCAACTGTACGAGCAATATTTTTTTGAAATACAACATTTTCCAATTGATTTTCAAAGCGTTTATCAACAACAGCCGTATTTTTCAAGTTTACCTCGCCAATAGCGGCAATTTCTTCATTTGCATTTGCCACAATCCGCACGCTATCAACGTACCATGCATAGCCAAATGCTTCAGGATTAGACCGAACAAATAATTTTCCGTTATTATTACGGTCGGACAAAATCATATATTTTGTATTTAACATATTTAACACACTTATATTCACCTGCGGATCAAGGTATTTGTCAATTATATCCTGGTAACGCCGCAATTTTGCTCCGTGATAACCTCCGATTGATTTATGATGATACGAAGTACTTGCATCATTAAACGCAGATACAGACCGGTTAAATACGCGAAAATTCGGGTCAGAATCATCTAATATCAGTTTGTCGGCACTTGTGATTTCCCAAACTGTTTTAGTAGCTGTTTTAGGCAAAAAATCGCTGTTATTCAGGTAGCGTTTATCAACATTCGCCAAATCAAATAAAGTAAGCGCCGCAACAGATGCAATTAACAATGACTTTTTTATCGTTTTAGTTCCATACAGCCATAACAGTCCCGCACCGGTTAAAATAATGATGACAGTACGCCATGCATCACTGCGAAATATGGAAATACGAACATCTTCCAAATCATTTATAATACTGTATATCATCGAATTGGAAAGGTTTTGGGATTTTAAGGCATTTAAATCCTGTTCGGAAGAAAAGTCAAAAAACAGTCGAGGTAAAAGAATAAACAGTAAGGCAAATCCTGCAGTAAGTCCCAAACTTATAAGAAATTGCTTTTTTTTCTCAAATATAAGCTTGTGATTTTCAACTATTTTACACAATGACAATACCGCAAGCACAGGAATTGTGAGCTCGGCAACAACCAGAATGGACGAAACCGCTCTGAATTTATTGTACATTGGGAAATAATCAAGAAATAAATTTGTAAACCACATAAAATTATGTCCCCATGCAAGCAAAATTGAAAAAACAGTTCCTGCAAGCAAAGCCCATTTCAAATATCCTTTGACAACGAACAGACCGAAAATAAATAAAAACAAAATGAAAGCTCCTGCATACACAGGTCCGGATGTAAACGGCTGACTGCCCCAATAACTTTGCTGTCCTGCAATATATTCGCGTATTTCGGGAGAGGTGATTTTATTTAATGCCGATTTATTTTTATCTCTATCCCGCTGCCACTGTTCGCCTCGTTTTGTATAACCCACAGGTTCAGATGCTCCGCCTTTAGTATTCGGTATGAGTAAAGTAAATGTTTCTCCTATACCGTAACTCCATCGAGTAGCGTAATCTCGGTCGAGTCCGCTGGTTTTATTTCCAACATTATCCGTCAGTTCCGATTTGCCTCGAATAGTCTGTTCCGAATGTTTTGCCGATAATATAAGATTTGTAGAATTTATTCCGAACCCAATCAATCCGGCAACAAGTAAAACAATGCTTGCCTTAAAAAATCCGGGAAGATGATTTTCTCTTATATCATGAACAAGTCTGCAAACAACAAAAATTCCGACAAACAGCAGAAAATAATAGGTCATTTGAACGTGATTTGAAAATAGCTGCAAAGAAAAAAACAAAGCGGTAACAATGCCTCCCAATAAAAATTTACCGCGATAAGCCCAAACAATTCCGGCCAAAGTAGGCGGAATCAATTCCAAAACACAAACTTTCCAAATATGTCCGGCTTCGATAATAATTAAAAAATATGATGAAAAAGCATAAGCGACAGCGCCAACAATTGCCATCCACGGATTGACTCGCAATGCCAGCAGAAGAATAAAAAATCCAAGCATGTAAGCAAACAGATAATTTGCAGGTGCAGGCAACCAGCCTTCAAAAGCATTTCTTATTTTCCTCAAAACAGGCGCAGTTTTATAAGCGGGTACAATTTGATAAGCCGGCATTCCCGAAAACATTCTGGATGTCCAGAGACTTCTTTCTCCCGTTGCATTTACATGTTCGCTCAAATCTCTGCCCATGCCCGCTCCTCTGCGTATATCTTCCTGAAACAATGTTTTATTTTCAAAAACAGCAGGCGCAAAATAGCCGGCCGAAATCGCTAAAAATATAGCAATAGCCGTTATATACGGCAAAAGTTGTTTAAATTTTGTGGTCATTTTATGTTTATTTATTTTTAGCAAAAATAATAATTTTATTTTAATTTATAAACTTTTAAAACTGTTTTTTGTTTGCAAAATAATTCGACAGGTTCTTTGCCAGTTTTTCGCCGATTATTTCACTTAATTCGCTAACAGTTGCAGCCTTTATTTTCGACAATGTTTTGAATTTTATCAATAATTTTTGCGCAGTCTTCTCTCCTATTCCATGCATTTCGGTTAATTGTGTGTTTATCATGGCTTTACTTCGTTTGTTTTTGTGAAATTCAATGGCAAAGCGATGCACTTCATTTTGAATTGCCGCCAATAGTCTAAAATGAGATTCGGTTGGTTTTATTCCTATTTGCACAGGAGGAAATCCAAATAAAAGTTCATTAGATTTATGTCGGTTGTTTTTTACCAATCCTGCGACAGGAATTTTTAAACCCAGTTCATCTTCTATTACTTTTCTCACTGTTTCCATTTGACCTCGCCCGCCATCGGTAATTATCAAATCGGGCAATTTCGCTTTTTCATTAATCAGTCTTGAATATCTGCGCAAAACCACTTCGCGCATCGAAGCGTAATCATCAGCGCCAGCAACAGTTTTTATATTGTATTTTCTGTAATCCTTTTTGCTTGGCTTTCCATTTTTAAAAACAACGCACGAGGCAACTGCACTTGTTCCATGGATATTGGAATTATCAAAACATTCAATATGACGAGGCAGTACATCCAGTTTCAATTCGGTTTGCAATTTTAGAAGAACTCCATTAGCATACTTGTCTGGGTCAGCTATTTTCATTTGCTTTAACCGTTCAAACTGATATGTTTTCAAATTCCGAAATGACAGGTCAATCAATGTGCGTTTATCGCCACGATGAGGAACAATAAAAATATGATTTGAGATTTCATGGTCTGGCAAAAATGGAACAATTATTTCAAAAGACAATCCACCCAGTCTGCCAAGCATTTCTGCAATTACATAACTCAATACCGATTCTTTTGTATCTTCAATTCCAAGGTTAAATTCAAATGTTTGCGACTGAATAATTGCTCCATTTACAACACGCATAAAATTAGCAAAGCCTGTTTCTCCGTCTGTCAAAACGGTGATAACATCTACCGTTTGAATTGCAGAACTGACAATTATTGATTTAGATTGATACGCTCTCAGTTTACTATATTTTTCTTTCAACAACAGAGCATCTTCAAACCGATATTCTGATGCAGCTCTATTCATTTCATCTCGCAAATATTGCATTACACATTGAGTATCTCCTTTCAATATTGACACAACCTGCGATATTTGCAAATTATATTCATCTTCTGTTTGCCAGCCAACACAGGGCGCTTTGCAATTACCTATATGATATTCAAGGCAAGGTTTATATTTTCCGCGTGCAATCGCTGATTGAGAAAGCCTTAATTTACATGTACGCAAAGTATATAAACGTTTTATCAAATCAAGCAAAAACCTTATTGTTGACACATCCGAATAAGGTCCAAAATATTTAGAGCCATCGTCGGGTGTTTTGCGAACAACAAGCAAGCGCGGGAAATTTTCATTTTTCACACAAATCCACGGGTAAGTTTTATCATCTCTCAATAAAATATTGTATTTCGGTTGATCCTTTTTTATCAAAACATTTTCCAAAAAGAAAGCATCAGATTCGGTTGCCATAACAATATGTTTTATGTCGGCAATTTTGGCAACCATAGTTGCCAATTTAACATCACTGTTTGTCCGTGACAAAAAATATGATGACACTCTGTTTTTCAAATCTTTTGCTTTACCAATATAAATTATCTTATTATCAGCATTAAAAAACTGATAAATACCGGGAGAATGCGGCAAAAGAGAAACTTTTTGTTTTATTTTTTCATTTATTTTCACATTTATTGATGCTTATATATTTAATTGTTCCACGTGGAACACAAATCAAAATTGTTATTATAATTGTTCCACATGGAACATTTTATCGCCCCAACAAAACAAGCAAAACAGCAATATCTGACGGAGAAACACCGGGAATTTGAGATGCCTGCCCTATTGTATCCGGCATAATTTTTCTCAATTTTTGCTGAGCTTCAATAGTTATATTTGCTTTGGAAAAATCAAAGTTTTTGGGAATTTTTACTTTATCCAATCTGATCATTTTTTCAGCAAGAAGTTGTTCGCGCTCAATATATCCGGAATATTTTATAATTACTTCAGCCTCTTCAATAACTTCTGATGTGAGATTTTCAATTTTATTAAACATTATTGAAATATCAGACACAGATAAAATTTTATTTATGGAAACTTCCGGACGTGAAACAATATCCGAAAGTTTCTTTTTTTGATTGATTAAAGCAGAGCCTGTGGATTCCAAACAGGGATTTATTTCATCAGGCGAAACCGAAATATTATTAATAAGCGATATAAGTTGCTGCACCGCATTTTGTTTTATTTTCATATTCGCATATCTGTAACTTGATGCCAAACCTGCCTTATAAGACAATTCGGTAAGACGTTCATCGGCATTATCCTGACGCAATAAAATTCTGTATTCCGAACGGCTCGTAAACATTCTATAAGGTTCGTCCACTCCTTTTGAAACCAAATCATCAATTAAAACTCCAATATATGCCTGATTGCGAGAAAGTACAAATTTTTCGTTATGATGCAATTTCAAATGTGCATTTATTCCTGCCATCAATCCCTGCGCAGCTGCTTCTTCGTATCCGGTAGTTCCATTTATCTGTCCTGCAAAAAATAAATTTTCAATTAATTTTGTTTCCAAAGTATGATAGAGTTGAGTGGGAGGAAAATAATCATATTCTATTGCATAGCCGGGTCTAAAAATTCTGATATTTTCAAAACCTTCAATTTTTCGCAATGCCTCATATTGAATATATAAAGACAATGAAGATGAAAATCCGCTTAAATAATATTCATTTGTATCAAAACCTTCGGGTTCTAAAAACAATTGATGCGAATCTTTATCCGAAAAAGTTTTGATTTTATCTTCAATGCTTGGACAGTAGCGAGGTCCAATACCTTTAATAATTCCGGTAAACAATGGAGACTCATCAAAACCGGATTTCAGTATTCGATGAACTTCAGGCGATGTTCGAATGACATAACATGGTTTTTGCTTTTTCACAGGAGTTATTTCAGGAAGGAAAGAAAATTTGGATGGATTTTCGTCTCCGTGCTGAACTGTCAATTTTTCAAAGTTTACAGTTCTTCCATCAAATCTGGGCGGTGTGCCAGTTTTCATTCTTCCTGCTTCAAATCCTGCTTGCACAAGCTGTTCCGTAATTCCGGCAGAAGGCATCTCTCCCATTCTGCCTCCGGCAAGTTGCGCCCGTCCAACATGAATTTTACCGTTAAGAAAAGTCCCTGCAGTAAGAATTACAACTTTTGCATAAAATTTAACTCCAAGTGCAGTTGTCAAACCTTCAACTTTTCCGTTTCTTATAATAAGGTTCACAACAAAATCCTGCCAAAATGAAAGATTGCTGTTTGTCTCCAACATTTTTCGCCATTCAATAGAAAAAAGAGTACGGTCGCACTGAGCTCGAGGGCTCCACATCGCCGGTCCTTTTGAACGATTAAGCATACGAAACTGTAGAGATGTTTTATCGGTAACAATTCCCGTACATCCGCCAAGTGCATCAATTTCACGAACAATTTGTCCTTTTGCAACTCCGCCAACAGCAGGATTGCACGACATTGCCGCAAATTTAGTCATGTCCATTGACAGTAAAAGCACCTTTGAACCCATTTTTGCTGCTGCTGCTGCTGCTTCGCATCCGGCGTGCCCTCCGCCAACAACAATTATATCGAACGTATAAAGCATCTAAATTGTCATTTTTTTAAGATAATTATTTTCTTTTGAACGCATTAGAGCAATTTCAGACTTTGTAGAATCTCCATACGAACAGAGATGAAGTATTCCATGTATCATTACTCTATATAATTCTTTTTCAAATAATTGTTTATAAATAACCGAATTTGCCCTAACAGAATCCATACTTATAAAAATATCTCCGGAAATTTTGTTTTCTTTACAAAAATCAAATGTTATAACATCTGTAAAATAATCGTGATTTAAATATTTTTTGTTTATGCCAAGAAGATATTCATCCGAACAAAAAATAAAATTAATGTCGCCAACGATTTTATTTTCACTGCCAACAACATCGCTTATCCAATGTTTTATTTTACGGCGGTTTGTTAATTTGAAAGAAATATTTTCAGTAAAAAATCTTAGCATTTTGAGGAAATACAATTTATTTTTTTAACAACCAAAGCAAAGGGTTCAGCGGACTGTCCTTTTTCCACAAGCCAAAATTTAATTGAGAGCCGTCATCATCGTTTCGTGTTGCAACTTTTCCAAGCACAGTTCCGGTTTGTACCACATCTCCCTGTTTTACGCTAACAGAACCAAGCCGAGAATATAAAGTAAAATATTCGCCATGTTTTAACATCACGCACATATTCAATCCTGCTACCGGAAACACATTTGCTACAAGTCCATCAAAAGTTGCCAAAACATCTTCGCCGCCAACCGTAGATATGTCAATTCCCTTATTATCCAATTGCACATGCTGGCTAACCGAATGATTTCCAAAAAAACCTACAACTTTGCCTTGTTTCACAGGCCATGGCAAGCGTCCGCGATTTGCTGCAAAATTTGCAGAAAGTTTAACGTTTTCGGGAGATTTGGAAAATCCTGTAGATTTGTCTTTTGCCAGTTCTTTTTTCACAAGTTCTTCAAGTTTTTTATTCAAAGCCGCCAAATCATTATGTTTGCGCTGCAACTGTTTTTTTAATTTTGCTTCCTCATTTTTAAGTCCTTTCAATATTTTTTTTGCATCTTCTTCATCTTTGGTCAAGTTGTCTATCTCCTGCCTGCGCTCCGATTTATAATTGTCAAGTTCCTGTTTTTTATCCGACAGTAATGCAATTTCTTTTGCCAGCTGCTGATTTGTCTGCTCAATTTTTTTTGCCTGAACGAATATAACATCTGCATAGGACTGTAAATATTTTAATCGCCGATATGCCTGACTAAAATCTTCACTTGCAAATACATACATCAGCCAAGTTGCTTTTTTACGATTGGTATAAACATTTACAACAAGTTCCGAATACGATTCTTTAAGCTGATTGATACGATGCCTGATTTCATATATTTGTTTGTTTTTCTTCTCAATTTCGTTTTCGGCAATGGATATTTGTATATCGGTATTGCGAATCAACTTTTTGCGCTGTTCAATACGACTGTTGAGCAATGAGGCATAAGTAGATTTTGATTGCTTTGCTTTGGCGTTTTCAGTGATTTGTTTATTAATCTTCGCTATTTCTTTTTCGGTGTTTTCCTTACTCTTTTTCAATTTTTCTTCTGCCGATTGTGAAAATAAAGCGATAGTTGTAAATAAAAAAATAAGCATTAAAATATTTTTAAAAAATCTTTTCATTTTTTTATTTCATCTTTTATTTTTTTACATTTTTCAATTTTCATACGAATTTTATCTGCATCTACCACATCCTTTTTTGAAAGAGAATCTTCCCAGTAAAGTATTGCAGTATTATATTCTCTCAATTCAAAAAGTACATCTCCGTAATGATCCAAAATAACGGCGCTTTCTCTGCCGCCAAGCGTCATTGCTTTGCGAAATATTGATTGTGCTTCGCTGTCTCGTCCGAGTTTATGTAAAATCCATGCATAAGTATCAAGAAAAGTAGCATTTTCGGGCTCAATATTAACAGTTTTCTTCGACATTTCAAGAGCCTTTTTCAAATTTTTATTATCTTCGCTCAAATAATATGCGTAATTATTTAGCACACCAATATTTGCCGTATCTATTCCCAAAACTTTTTCATAATTTTTATATGCCGCTTTTTTATTTCCAGCAGCATGGTACAAATCGCCAAGAAAGGCTAATATGTTGTTGCGGTTTTTTATGTTTTGACCTGTTTTCAGCATTGTTTCGAGAAGTATAACAGCTTCCGTGTAACGTTTCAATTCGTACAGCACCGAAGCCTTTTGCAATAAAAGTTCCGATTTTTCGCGCGAATAAATAATCGCCGTATCCATTACCGTCAAAACATTTTCCAAATCGCGAGTACGATACGACAATGCTATTTTCATGTTCCACGCATAACTGTTATGCTTATTTTGCCGTAATTCGTCGTCAATGATATTCATTGCTTGCGTTTGCCGCTCTGTTTGAATGAGAAACGAAGCATAAAACTGCTTGAAATCCCAGTCATCGGCATAATTTTCAGCAAGCAGACTAAATATTTTTTCTATATCAGCCCTGTATTTGATTTGCTGCCAAAATTGAAGTACATTAACAAAATATTCGATTTTATCGGAAAGAGGAACAGATTTATTAACTGCAATCTCATGAACAATATCAAAAAACTTGTCATATTCATAATTTTTTTGATATATTCCGGCTAAAGCAAATAACGGGGCGGCGTATGTTTCATCAAGTTCGTGAGCGCGCTTTAAATATTGAAACGCAAGCGAATCATTTCCGCCACGACCAAAAACTTCAGCAAGCAAAAGATTTGCCTGAGGATTTTCAGTATCGCGTTCAAAATATCTCAACGCTTCTACCAGCGCTGCAGAATTATTACCTGTTGCATAATAAATTTGCTGCCGTGCAAACAGTATTCTTTCGTTAAATCCTGAAACTTTTTGCAGCGAATCGTATAGCATCAAAGCCTTATCAAATTGATTCTGTTTAAAATACAATGCGCCAAGATTATAAAAAATATCTTCATCCCTGTTTTTAAAATTTGCCAAATACAGGTATGTTTTTATTGATAAATTTATATCGCCCGCAATATCGCTTAACTGAGCCAAATGCTTACCATACCAAAAATTTGTGGAATCCATGGCAAACGCCGTTTTGCTTGCCGTTAACGCATCGTTTACATAACCTTCTTTCAACAACACATTAGAAAGCAAATAATAACAGGCGGCACAGTCAGGGTCGATGGAAATTGATTTCAATAAAAACCGATGCGCAGCCAATATATCTCCCTGATAATATTTTCGTGAGGCATCTATCAAATAATATTCGCGTTCAACATCAACAGGAATATCTCTGATTTTCGATGATACTCGCAATGATGAACAATTCAAAAACATCAAGACAATAATTAAAGTTTTAACAGAAATAACCACTGTCAATCCATGTTTTTTGATTATATTTTGTAATATTTTTATCAATTTTTATTTAATATTATAATATAAAATTTACCGTCATTTTGTTCCCGTTGAACCAAATCCTCCATCTCCGCGTTCCGATAACGACAAATCCCTAACACATTCCCACTCTATTCGTTCAAATTTACAAATAACCATTTGTGCAATGCGCTCTCCCGGATTTAAAACAAATTCATCGTTCGACAAATTTATAAGTATTACTCTTATTTCTCCTCTGTAATCGGGGTCAATTGTTCCCGGAGTATTTACCAAAGAAATTCCATATTTAACTGCCAAACCGCTACGCGGACGCACCTGCGCTTCGTAACCATCGGGAAGTTCAATAAACAAGCCTGTAGAAACAAGTTGCCGTTCCATCGGTTTTATAATTACAGCCTCGCTTATATTTGCACGCAAGTCAAGCCCAGCCGACAGCGATGTTGCATATTGAGGAAGTTCATACGCCGATTTGTTTACTATTTTTACTTTCATCTATTTAAAATTTCGTGCAAATTTACACATTTTAATAAGAACATCTATCAATTAAAATCAAAGATTTATTAATTTCCGCAAAATTAATAATTTTTTCGGATAAAACAGCAGAACAATCGCCGATAGCAACGTTTGATTTGGAAATTTTATTTACATGTAATTAAAAAAATTCATATCGGGATGAACAAAATATAAAAGTAAAAATTGTTAATAATTATATGTTTTTTAACACTTCCCCCAATTTTTCCTGTCCGATAATATAGATTATCGGACAAAACAAATTACAGAATGACAAGATACTACATGCTGATTTTAAAAACTTTTTAAAAATATGATATTTGTAAACAAAAAATAATCTTTAACTTCGCAAAAATTTTTGTCCAATAATATAGATTATTGAACAGAAAAAAATTATTAACAAATTACTTAAATTATTAAATTCTAATTTTATGAAAAAAATTTTATTAATTACGCTGGTTGCCTTACTGTGTACGGCAACAGCAAACGCTCAAATTGCCAAAGGAACAACTATTTCTCTTGCCAAAATTACAGGACTTGATTTCAGCTATTCATCTTTGGATGACCAAAGTTTAACTCAGTTTGGATTAGAAGGCGCTGTCGGCTATTTTGTTATTGACAATTTGGCATTAGTGGGACAAGCTGGTTTTGCATACAGTAAATATAAAGGTTCTGATGCT
>JAISOH010000059.1 GCA_031275825.1 Prevotellaceae bacterium
CACGGGCAAATATGCCAAATCTTATCACAGGTACGAATGTAAAGGATTAAAGAACTGCAAGCGTGAAATAATAAAAACTACGCTTGAAGAGGCAAAAAAGAAAGGTTACAAGCCCTGCGGGTATTGCTATAAATAATCATTCTATAAGCCTTACAAGGTCTTTTTTCATTTCTTCGTCTATATCCCGATACCGGGCAAATGCTTTACTGCTTTCTGCATGTCCGGTTAATGCTCCTACCAAATTAGGGTCTTTAACCTGTTTGTATATATTGCCTATGAATGTTCTGCGGGCAATGTGAGAACTTGCAATTTCATTCAAGGGTTTTTGTTCGGTTTTGCGCGTGCGCGGATTAATTATTGTAATTTGCCGTGTAATGCCTGCAATGGTGAATATTTTTTTTAATGCTTCGTTGTATTTGACGTCAGATATGAACGGTAATAATTTATTGCTGCCATAATCTTTATATTTGTCTAAAATTCGCATTGCTACTTTATTTAATGGCACTCTCACTGTTTTTACATGTTCATCTATCGTTTTGCGAGGTATATATTCAATAGCCCCATCTATCAGATTATCTTTTGTGAAATTTATAAGGTCGCTTACCCTGCAACCTGTACAGCAATGGAATATAAATATATCCCTCTGTATTTCAAGATGCGGAAAATTGCTAAAATCGCATTCATATATTTTATTTCGTTCTTCAATAGTCAAATAGTATGGAGTGCCGTACAGGTCAGGAGGTATTGAGAATTTTTCAAACGGATTATTTTTGATATATTCATTCTCGAGAAGCCACCTGAAAAATGTCCTCATTCTTTTCAATATTCCGTTTTTTGTGTTATGTCCTCTTTCTCCATTATCAATAAACATAAAAAAATCTTTAACAAATTCTACGCTGATATTACGTATGTCTATCTTTAATCTGTTTGCAGTTTCAAATTCTGTCATAAGTTTACACAATCCTCTAAATTGCCTTTCTCTCATGATTTTATATTGTTTTTTTGAAAGAAAAACATTGAACAAATCCTGTATTTGTTCTGTACGCTCGTGCGATTTGTTAAGCCGTCTGTTTATTTCTGCCGTTAGCAGTTCGGATGTTGGCTGCGGGAGCGACAAGTAAGATTGCAGTACTGTTGTTTTGCGCTCAAAAATTGCAGCATTTAAGCCAATGCGTTCCTGTGTTGCAATGTAAGCGTAACGGGAACTTATGCCCTGCTCTTTTTTACTCCACGCCTTTGTCTTGATTTCGATTTCAGAGGTATAATAAAGTTTTTGTTTGCCTCTGCCCTGCGAAACTTCAAATCTTACTTTTGTCGTTTCTTTTTTCGATTTAATAAAAGCCGTTACCGTTGCCATTTTTTAATGCAAAGTTAAAAAACTTTCCGAACATTTTCCGAACATAATTAAAAATAATTGAAACTTATTAAAAACAATTAAAAGTGAAGATACTTAAAAACGCCTGAAAAACAAGTAATTAGTTTTAATTAATTTTATTTGGTTTTAGTTGATTTTATAAAAAAGTAGTCTCGGCGGGATTCGAACCCACATCAAAAGAACCGGAATCTTTCATTCTATCCATTGAACTACGAGACCAAAATTTTTACAAAGGTAAGATAAAGTTTGTAAACTAATAAAATTTCGCAAGTCTGAAATTTGCTTTGCCTTGTCAATGACGAACAAGCAGCAGAGTGTCATTGCACGAAGCGAAGAAAAAGACTAAGGGTTTATAAATAAAATGCATTATCGAGATTGCAGAATTTTAATCAATATCTGCATAAAATCCTGCATTTTCACTTATTTACTTCGGTTTGCGTTTTATTATCAATAAACTGTTTGTACGGCTATTAATGAGCGGCCGTTTATTGTAAATTATTTAATCACAATTAACAGTTTGTTTGTAAAATCAATTTTTTTCAAAACGCGATTGATTCGGTTGCAGGTAATTTTTTTCTTTATAATTTCCTATTTTCCACGCAAATAGAAAAGATATGTAACTTTTGTTTATATTTTTTCTTATACTGTATTGTCCGCCAAAATCGACAATCATTAAATTTGGCATCTGTCGGCGTAAAATATTGCCGTATTGAACTGTAATGTACGATTGATTTTTCAATGTCAGTTTCAAAGCAGATGACAGGTCGAAATTATCACTCAGGTCGTACACGCCCTGAATTGCAAGCGATTGATACCTTCCGTTAATCTGTAATGAAAAATTTGGAGTTTCTTTTGAAATCAAAAATGTATTGCTCACAGCAATCGCTCCAACATAATGCTTTCTGTTGAAAGGTGAATTATAAAAATCGCTTTTTTTATCCTGTATCCTAAGTCCGTGAACAGATATGCGAGTATTGAACCGTTCTTTTATTTTAACAGGAATAATTATACTTATATTTGTAAACAGCGAAAAATCATAATTTTCGTAACGATAAACAGTTTTCAGCGTATTTTCGTCTTGATGCGGAATTTGCGCAAAGTAATCAGGCATATAAGATGCTGCTGCAATAAATATATATTTTTGTTTGTATATGTAAACTAATTGACCATTATATTCGCTGTATGGTTTCAAAGATGGATTTCCTGCTGTTTCAGTATAAGAATCCATATACGTTGTTTGCGGATTTACAGCCCAGTAAGATGGATAATTTTTGTTTGTCGAAATATTAAACTGTAAAATATGAGCAGGTGGCGAAATCATATAATTAAATATTATTTTCGGATAAAAAGTCCAGTCTTTCCAAAGGGTTGTTTTCAGTGTTTTTTGATAATATGCGGAATGAAAATATTCGATTTCAAATCCAAACGTTGTTGATATTTTATTTCCTGCTTTATGTGAAGATTCAACAAAAAATTTTCCTGTATATTCTTTTTGCTCATTGTCTGAATGTTGCTCAATATTTTCAATATAATTTCCATTTTGCGGATATAAATATTCAATTCGGGTATTTGAATTATTAAGTCCGCCGCTCATTCCAAATTCCAGTGTCCAACTCTTTGATATATTTTGCTGCTTGTTTGCAAATGCTTTCCATTGAGCAATATTTTGTGTTGAATTATTTAGAAAATCATCAGCAGGAATATTATTTATATTAGATGTGAAATGGTTATTATCAGGCGCATTATAATTTGTAAACTCAGCGCCAACTGTAAAATTGTGTTTTGTATCATACTGCAAATGCAAATTATGCAGCCGGTTTTTGGAACTGCTTTTATTTATGCTGCTGACATCGTATGTTGCAGTTTCTTCATAATGATTGTCGGCAAAAATATTTGATTTTAATCTGGCTGCTTTTGTATAATATGAAAACGACAACTGACTTTCGTTTTCAAATGTATAATCGGCGCCCAATCTGAAATTAAATCTGTTGTAGTTTGAGTTTTTGTACAGGCTTTGGTCTATTTCAAAAATATTATTTTTTAATGTATGTCGCGAAAAAGTATTATATTTTTGCCAGTCTTTTCCTGTTGAAATATTAGCCAGAAAATCCAAAGTGAATTTTTTGCCTGCGTACAGAATATTTCCTTTGAAGTCTTCGGATGCATAATGCGACTGTTTGTAACCTGCGCTTATTTCTCCAATGATTTTTTTATTGCTGTCGGTCGAAAGCACAACGTTTATCAGCGAACCGCGAAAATCATATTTTGCAGGAGCATTGTACATTACATCAATATTTTTGACTTGCGATGCTGGAATTGTTTTGAGCAAAACATATATTTGTTCTGTTGGCATTGTTGTTGTTTTTCCGTTTATGATAATGCGCAGTCTGTTTGCGCCCAACAGTTCTATGCTGTTTTCGGAACCTGTTATGCCCGGAATTTCTTTCAAAACATCAAAAGCAGTCGAAACGGGTTTGTTTTTTATCAATGATGATGCACTGTACGACAGCGCAGAACCATTTATTATTAATTGCGGTCGCATTGCTTTAACTGTTGCTTCATCAATAGTTTGCTGTTTTTCGGTCATTGTTATTGAGCCTGCATCGTTTACATTGTTTTCTATTTTCATAAACAGCGGATTGTAAGAAATATGCTGAAAAATCAATATCAAATCTGAAAACGGACGCTGCTTAAAACGGAAATTCCCTGAATCATCCGTCAATTCTGCTTTAATAAATACTGAATCTGCCGTTTGCATAATAACGGATACATTTTCAACAGGAACATTTTGGTCGTTAACAACTTTTCCTATAAGTTCCGGCGCATTTTGAGCTTTTACCGTAAATACACTTATCAGTAATAAAAAGATAAAAACGGAATATAATTTTTTCATGATATTTTAATTTTCAATTACAAAATCAGGTTAATTATTTTTTTATTCGTTAAATAAATTACCTGTATCTGATTGTTTGATATAACTGTTTTTTGCGACATCGTTTATTTTTTTCTGTATATGAACAACATCGAAAAAACGGCAAGTTTTTGATACTTTGCATACTTCGCAATCAAAACACACGGGAAACTCATGATATTGAAAAATTTTATCAGGGTCGGATACATCTGCCATAACTTCGTTTGCAATATTATCTCCGTACATCCGACCTAAGATATTTTCAATTTCGCTGCATGAATAATTTTTGACATGTTTAAGATAAACATAATCGGATATGGCAAAATAATAAGAATATGTTTCGTTTTTGTCCAATAAAAATTCATCCAAATGCTGTTTTGCCTTATCATACTGATTTGAAAAATAAAAAAGTTTGAATAACAGCAGATTTTCATCAATATTTTGTATATCTTCGTCATCATTATATAAAACATAATCGCATAAGTAGTTTGATGTTTTTTCATGCATACCGACATTTGTAACGTGTTCAATTGCATTGGCAAGCGCAAGCGTTTCATGTTTGGTTATTTTTCCAATATGTTTCATATTTGAAAGCGCTCTGAAATCATAGGTATGGAACAATTCATAACGGCGATGATATTTAGTTGTCTGGCTAATGCCCGGAATAATAATATAATACGCAGGAAATCCCAATATGGAATTGTTTCTTATGTAAACGTTATATCCCATTTTTTGTATCAATTCCATGCTGTATTGAATATCTTTTTGATTTGATAATCCAAGTTCAGGATTAAATCCTGTAAATTTGTATGATGATGCAGTATGCAAAATAGACCTGTGCCAAAATCCGGTACTGTTTTTAATTATTTTGTTAAAATTTATATCAATGGCAACATCGGACAATATATCGCCTTCCCAACAGAATTTTAACGGTAATCCTCTGAAATGCTGTCCTTGATAGGCTTCTGTTACACATCTTTCCAGTGCAATATGAGGAACAAAATCAGACCCAAGTTTAAAATTATATAACAAATTTTGTTTATCTGTAAAAATTACTCCGATTACAGGTATTCCTTTTCCTAAAGAACAGTCTTTTACAATTATTTCATATCCGGTCTTTTGTTTTATATAATTAATTTTCTCATAAGCATTTGTTCCTTTGAATGTTTCTAATGGAACAGTCGGCGGCGTAAGTTGGTTGTAATATATTTCTGAAGCAGCATATCGTTCAAATATTTCACAAATACTCTGCAAAATCGCTTCTTCTTCGGTATTTCCTGCCGCCATACCGTTTGAGCCTGTTGCGTATAAAATAAGGCGAACAGGAATTAATATTTCCTTATTTTCTGATACGGAATAAGATGGTATCATTAAACTTTCGTTTATTTGCAGTTTATCAATAAAAAAAGTATGTAAATATGATTCATCTTCTATATTGTATAATTTCATTAATTCTTTGCCCCAATGTTCAATAATCTTGTCGATACTCCAAATTTCCTCTTTCGGGTCGTACATAAAATCCAAAGAAGAATTGTTTTGTTTAAGTTTTTGTACGTACAAAGAGTTTTGCGGTAAAGTTTTAATAAAACTATCAGTGGAATAAGCAAGCCGGTGATCGCTGAATAATATTCTGTTCTGAATTCTTTCCATAAATTCGGCATAACCGCTTGCCATTGAATATTCAAACGATATTCCTTTGCCATTAGTGCCTATGTCTAATTTATCCAGATTCCGATTACCTATTATGACACGACAGGAATACATTCCGTTTGTTTCTCGGTGTTGATCTTTTAACAATACGCCAATACCCGAAAGAATAGATTGAATATTACGTATTGTTTGCTCCGGTGCAGATTCTTTATATTTTTTATATTGTTTCATGTTTGTAAATGTATTATATCTGTAGAAAATATATCAAATTCATTTAAATGTAATCTTTCATAGAAATCTTCGTTAAATTTAATTGCTGTAATAATTTAGGTGGAATATCCTCAATTAATGTATTTTGTATGTACATAAGTAGTAAAATATATCGAAACAATAAACAGATGGATTGTCAAATCCGTTTATTTCCGAAAATCTATGCATCAACAATCCGCCGCCACAAACATCTTTTACAATACAATTTCTACATTTTTTACATAAAACATTATCTTGATGAGCATTATAGAATTTATAAAAGATATCTTCATTAATTATATCGTCTAATTCGTTGTACATGATATTATATTTAGCCAGCAGCAAATTATTTCCACAAATTCGTAATGTATCAACTACGTCAATATCGCCATTAGTTCTTATATCAATGACTCCATTAAAATTTCTGCCAAATAATTCTCCTCCTGCATAATTTTCATTCCCTAAAAATAAATTGATGGCATCCTCAAACATTCGTATTCTTGGTTTGTTTTTGTTTCTATCAAAATACCATAAATCAAATAATTTTATTAACCATAACCCAAGTTTATTTGCATTCATATCAAACTTGTCGTAAGTCGAATCAGGAGGTAGGCAATCCATATATGACACAGATATATCGTTAAAAAAAGTATAATACTCATCAGTGTCAATATTGGTATTGATAACAGACAAAATGGCCGGTATTATATATTTTTTTGAAATGTTGTAACCATCCATAATGCTATTATATGCAGCATGTTCGTTGGTTTTAAAAATTCTATTATTTGATGCTGTTTTATTACCATCAATGCTTATACATACTTGTATATTGTGCATTTTAAATAAATTACAGAACATTTCTGTTAACAATGTTCCATTTGTTTGAATAGAATAATGTAATTTTGCAGATGTAACAATTTTCTCTGCCAATTTAATAAATTCCTCGTAAAATGATTTTCCAACTATAAGCGGTTCGCCTCCGTGAAATATAATGAGGAATGAGTTTAACTTATTTTTTTTACAATATTGCTCTATCTTTTGTAATATTTTTTTTTACTATATCAAAATCCATAATATCAGGTTCATTCAGGTATGATTTATCTGTTTTGTTATAAACATAACAATATTTGCATGAAAGATTGCATATGTTTGTTACTTTTAATATTATGCATTTAATAATCATTATAAACATTATTTAATTACAATAAAAAAGTACCTGAAATACTTTTAGATCATATTACCACATACAATATTTCAGGTAACTTAAACATCTGTGAGTTAATGAACATCATGATATGTGTGGAATATTCCTATATAGGCATTATCTTGAGCCATCAACTGAGATGTGTCGCCGGTTAAATTTCCTGAGTTACTTGTTCCTCCTTTTATCTTACCTAAAGATCTTTTGTTTAACACTTTGGAAACTTCCTTGCCATTTTTTTTAAATTCATCTAATGTTAATTTTACTTTCTTCATTACTTTTATTTTTTTTTAATTTTCAGCTAATTTTCAGGCATAGCCTTTCTCCTTTTATTTGACAAAGGTACAAACATGTTTTTTGAAAAAAATACTTTTGGGCGTAAATAAAATTTCACACTTTGTATAATTTTATTTCACACTTTCGGGTAGGCGTTTGATGTTTAGCCGTTTATGTCGTAATAATCATAATAGTCAGATAATTCAGATGTGTTAGAATACATTTTCACGTTTTTTTATTTATTCTTGACTGCCTGATGTTTATAGCCGCACATTTTTTTATATTGAATCTTCATTTTTAAATTTTCATATTGAATTTCAACATAATATATCCGGGAATACGGTAAAGATAATTTTCTACGATAACATTTTCTATATGTGAAATTTCGCGCCAGCGTTTATTCGACAAATGCAACATATCGCTGCCTGTTAATTCAATTCCGTATTTTTCGTTGAATTTGTATCGCACATTTGCATCCCAGTAATAAAAATTTTGTGTAATCTTGCCTGCATTATTATTTTCATAACCAACAGATGTTGATATATAAAAACGGTTTTTAGCGAACGATATTTTTCCCGTATAACGTTGGATATCCTGCTTGTTCGAAACTGTTGTTTTGTAATATGACTGTGAAAAATTTGCATAAACAGATCCATTGAAACCCTGTTTGTAACCGCTTTCTATTCCGATATTTGCCGATGGCGAATAACTGCGATATTTTATTTTGTTACTATTTATAAAATATAGATATTTATTTTGCTGATAATTTATTTCTATTCTAAAATTTATCGGAGCAAATAAAAATTTTTTGGAAAAAGATGACATCGCAAAAAATGTTTGTTTTTCAGGACTTGTAACTGTTTTGACTTCATTTGTCAATCCTGCACGGAAATAATCTTTTGTTGTTGTATTTTTGTTGGTTTCGTACGATATATTTGTTATCAACTGTAAATTTCTGAATTGATTTACGATTATTAATAATGATGATATTCTGTGTTTTACGTAATATAAATCTGTAACATTGTTGCCGTACATATAGTTGCTGTAATCATTTAGATATATGCTCGAAATCAAATTTCCTGCTGATAATGAACTGATATTTTTGCTATAAGAAATTGTTAATCGCTGCGAGTGTTTCGGTACAAATGAAAATTCAATCTGCGGTTCGAAAATAATTTTATTGTTATCTGCAAGTATGTTTACATTATCTTTGGATGTGATATTTCGCAGAGCGCCTCCAATTTTAAATCCAAAAACTCCTTTGTTTTTTATAAATTTTAAGTTTAAACTTTGGTCAAAGCGATTAAAAAAAATATTATTTGATAAATTATCATCCGCAAGTAATTTTTTATTGCTGTTTGGAATCTTATCATAAATACAGGATGTAAATACATTATACATATAACCTGCTCCAAGCGTTATACGCATAAAATACTGTTCGTTAAACCTGTGTAAATATGAAAAATCCAATGTTGTATTAACATTTTTTGTTGCACTTTCCTGTAATCCGTAAAACATATTACCTGTTTCGGTAAAAGGTATCGGCAATAAAAGCGAATCTGTTCGAAAGTCGTAATATGCAGGACTCATTTTATATGAAAAACTTGCATTTGCCGTTAAAACATTTTCATTTATTTTTTTCAGCATGGTAAAAGCATGACTTGTATTCAACGATTTTTTACTGTTTTTGTCAAATACATAAAAATCAATATTTTTTACATCCGTATTGAATTTTACGAAAGTGTCATCAAATTTTCCCTGATAACTGTAATTTGTTTTTTCTGAAAAGTCGTATGCTAATTTCAAAAATACACTGCCGATGATATTGTATTTTTTTGTTTTTTCGAAATTAAAATAATTTTCATTCGTATCAAAGAAAGTATATCTTTTTTCCTTATCGGCTCTCAATTTCGATAAATTCAAAAGTCCATAAGAATTTATTTTAATTTTTTTGTTTGGCTGTGACGATAAATTTACGGAAGTTAAGGCGTTGGTATTACTGTAAACATTAGAAATATCAGGTTGCAGTAGCGCTGTTTCCGTTTCGTCAAACTCAAACGAAAATACATCGGTATTGTTAATAAATTCATTTAATCCGCCCTTCATTTTCAGATAATCCATAAAATCCAAAAGCGATTCGCCTGTATTATTTGCCGAAAGCGTTACAGAACTCATAATTTTAGGGAATAAACTTATAATATTGTTTTTCGTAGAATATTTATCTTTTACGCCTCCTGAAACACTTAAATTTCCGGTAATTTTTCCCAAAAAACTGTCGTTTACTTTCACATTTACAGCAGTTTTTTCATGCGATTGAAATCCTCTTAAAATACTGTATTCGCTGTAATTGGTAACAACTTCCACTTTGTCGGCAATGTTTGCAGGCAAATTTTGCGTTGCTATTTGCGTATTGCCCGAAAACAGATCTCTTCCTTCGATAAGAACTGTTTCAACATTTTTTCCCTGTGCTTTTATTCTTCCCGATTTATCGACTTCAATTCCCGGAAGTTTGTTCATCATGTCGCCGAGAGTAATTTCCGAACCATCGGTATATGCACGCGGGTCATAACGTATCGTGTCGCCGATAATTTCAAAACCTTTATAGTTTGCCGTTATTTTGGCTTCATTAATCTTCTCGGCTTCTTCTTTCAAAATAAAATCTGTTTCCAAATCATTGTTGCCGAAAAACCATACATTTGTACTTTCTGCCGAATATCCTATGCATCTTGCTTCTACGCTGTATTGTCCGTTTTGTATTCCGTTTATCTGATATTTACCTGCTTCGTCGCTTGATGTATATTTTACAACCGCGGAATCTTTTGTTGTACGTAATGTGATTGTGGCAAATGAAACAGGATTATTGCTGTCATTGATTATTTTGCCTTTCAGTTTGTTTGTTTGAGCAAAAATCACGTTTGAAGAGTAACAACAAAATATCAATATAACGACAATAAATTTTTTCATAAAAATCTTGCTGTTTGCGCTGTATTTTAGAATTGCAGGGCATTCATACGCTTTTCAACCATTTTTTTGTATTCTTCTTTTGTTGTTTTAGCGCCTTTTACAGGATCTTTTATTTCGCAGGATAATTCATCCGATACCTTTATTGCAGTGAATGTTGCTTCTTTTCTTATCATTTCCAGAACCAGTCCCTGCAATCCCGTATAAATAACGCCATCGCTTACAGGTAAATTTTTGCAAAACCAGACAATAATTGAATCGGATTTACAAACAGCTTTGGTGCAAACATAATTCAGTATTTTTTTTGTTGAATCGATAACAGTCCATTCATCTGCTTTCAATTCGCCGTCAATCAAAAAATCTTTTCCCAAAAAACTTTTCTGCTGAATTTCTCTCTTTGTTTTATGGTTTCTGTAAGTAATATCGTCTCCGATGTTTTCATTCATGTTAACCTTCATACCCATGATTTCGATTTCATTGTTTTTGGAGTCGAGTTTCATGTTTCTGAAAAGACTTTCGCCGTTTGAATAGCAAAAGCAATATTTCATTTTCAATCCTCTTACCGATTTCATAATGTCGTCCATTATGCTTTGGTCAACGCCTGCAATTTTAATTTTATTTGCAGCGGGCTTGGGCTGTACTTCGTACACCACTTCTATTGTTTGAGCGTTTGAATATACAAATGTCGCCAAACAGAATACTGCTGTTAAAAATAGTTTCTTTTTCATTGTTTTTTTTATTTTTAAATTAATTCACTATATTTTAATATTTTTCATCAAATCTTCTACATTATTTTCTATCATTAGATAAAGCTGTTGCTTTAATATGTCAAACTCATCTATCGGATATTTGTTTTTTATTTCTCCGTCGGATATATAAAAAATATAATCGCAAATATCGGGCAAAACTTCGATAATATGAGATGTAACAATAACTGTTTTTGTTGATTTTTTAAGTTTTTTCATTATTGTTTTTAGAATTTGCACGCTTTCTACATCTAATCCGTTAAAAGGCTCATCAAAGATATATATGTTTTTATTCATCTTCAATCCAAACAAAACAGATAATTTCTTTTTCATTCCTGTCGAATAGTTATCTATTAACTCGTTCAACGGAATATTAAATAATTTTCCCCATAAATCAGCATCAAAATTTTTATTATTTATCAGGTTGAGATATTCTTTTCCTTTGATATATGAGTAGAAAAAATTTTCTGCTTCGATATATGCAATATTTTGTTTAGATAATTTTTCGTTGTTTTGTAAAATTGTTCCAGCATCAACTTTTTTTATTCCGTAAATTGCGTTTAGCAGGGTTGTTTTTCCTGAACCATTGAGTCCGACAATGCCGTAAACATTACCTTTTTCAATTTTCATACTGACGTTTTTAAGTACTTTCTTTTTTCCGTACGATACATTTATGTTTTCAATCGAAATCATCCAAATAGAAATTTAAGTTATTGATAGCCTGTTTATAACTGATTATTGCAAACGGAACAGTAAAAATCAATAATGGTAAAATCAGATTGCTTAACAGAATAAACATAACAATAACAATGTTTGCGCCCGAATATTTTGCAGGTTTGTACGTTGCGTATTTATTTAAAATTATAACAGAAAAACAAAATATATTTACCGTAAAAAAACAAATTGTTAACAACCACAGTTCGCAATTCAGAATTCCATGCAGAATAATAATTGGAGCAATTACTTTAAAATAATTTTTCATGTGTGAAAATAATTTGTTATTAATGAATTTTTTTGCTCCGTATTCGTTTATAACCAGCATATTCAAAGGTTCATTCGCTTCATAAAAAGATGCAAATATTAATAAAATAATCCATGCAAACACGAGCGAAACATAAGAAATAAACGACAAAGATAAAGCCAATATCCACAGCAAAAACACAAATAATCCTGCACTTCTTAATCCCGCTATCCATTCAAAATTTTCGTTTTTTGCAAGTCGTGAAAAAAGCGATATTGAGGCAGTTGAATTTTTACGATGATACATATTTACAGTTGAAATTAAAAACATGCCCGCCAGTGACAATATCAGATAAAACAAATTTGTTGCAAAGACAATAAGGACAAGTAAAGGCAATGTATAAACAAGATATTCGGTAAAATAAACCAAATACGGATGTTCAAAAACAGCAGCAACAAATTTTTTATCTTTTCGTAATGAATGAATGGTTGCACTGCAAATATAACATGCCAATATAGATAATTTTTTGTTTTGGCTGAATGCATTATTAAGATATACGGCAAACAGCAAAACAATTACAAAAAGGACTATGATTCTAAGTATTCCCAATTCTTTCATTATTCTAATAAATTGCAATAATCTTATATGCAGCAGCGCTTTTAACATATTAATGCATTCCTAATTTTCCATGCTTTTTTGCATAGTTTTCGGCAAATTTAAAACACATAATTCCAATTACAAGGTAAACCGTGCTATTGGCAATAATCATTATCATATCAAATATTCCAAAATCATAATTGATATTTTGTATTATCGACAACGAAACTTTATTTGATGTGCCAAACGGCAGAATATGAAAGAATATTGAGTCCATATTTTTCAGAGATAAATATGAAATTCCTGAAAAAAATATAACACTAAAAATAGTAACAATCATACTAACTTGCTTGAAAGCAAGAATAAATGCTCCTGCAATTAAACTGAATCCCCATATGGACGGAATTCCTAATATAATAATTGGCAATCCTATCAAAAAACCTAACAAATTTGTTTTAATAATCAGAGATATTATGCAGATTATTGAAAATGTAGGTATCATATTTAATATGAACGAACTTAATGCTTTAAGAAAAATAATTTTGCAATACCCTCCGCTACTTATATATAATTGTTCTAGTGTTCCCAGTGTACTATCGCCAATAATGCCTTGCGTTATCGAAGTGAAACTGGTTTGCATTATTAGCCATAAAACCAAAGGACCAAGCACTACAAGTTTACTTTTTCCATGTGTTGCTATCGCTATGAAAGTATCGGGAATTAACAATATTCCTAAAAATATAACAGACATAAATATTATGCTCGCAATAGTATTAGCCTTGTATCTCCACAAGTATAAAAATTCTTTTCTAAAGATTGTTTTAAGCAGCAACATATAATAATTTATTTTTCTTTTATAAAATTTAAGTAAATAGTTTCAACATCGTTGTTCATTTTCAATATATCTGTAATATTTACATTTTCATGCTCAAGATAATTCAATACTGTTGATAATCGGATTTGTTCAGTATTTACATATATGCAATTACTTTTAAATTCAACGCCTGCAAATTCCGTATTTTGCGTTAAACTACAATCAAACGTTATCTTGTATATGTTATTGTTTATGTTTTTCATATCAATATCATGAATTTTACCTGATTTTATGAATAAATGCTTTGATGCTATCGTCCGGATAAACTCCAAATCATGCGAAGTAGCCAGTATCAATTTGTTTTTCACAAATTCACCATGTGAAAAAAACTCTTTCAATTGATTTTTTGATTCTACATCCAAACCTAATGTTGGTTCATCTAAAAATACAACAGGAGTATCAACGACCAAAGTACAAATTAAGGCGGTTTTTTGCTGCATGCCTCGCGATAAGGTTTCAACAAGACAGTCTTTTTTGTCATATATGTATAAAGCTTTAAGCAAATCGCTTGCAAAATTTTTGATTTTCGAATATTTTATGCCGCGCAAACCCGCAAAAAAACGAATATTCTCCAATACGGTTAATTTCCAATAGATATTTCTGTTACCTTCAAGTACGGCGCTGTAATCTTTATGTGTCAATTTTCGTTTTTTTCCATTTTCTTCAAGCGTAATATTACCATCAAATGATATTAGATTTGTGCATGATTTTATAAATGTGGTTTTACCAGAGCCGTTCTGTCCGAGCAAACCAACAATCTGGTTATCGCTTATCTCAACAGAAATATCATCAAGCGCTTTAACTGCACCTTTTTTGTGTGGGTAATATTTTGTTAAATTTTTTATAGAAATGGTAGTCATAAATTTTGATTTATTTAACATGCAAAATTAATAAAAAACAGTTATATTCATATTATAAATTGATTAATTTTTAAAATTCTATCCTGTATTTTTGGATGAGTACTGACGCAAAAAGTATATAATGGATGTTTATTGATTTTAATTAACGAATCATCTTCGATTTTATTTAACAGTGAAATAATCGCATTTTTGTCAATTAAATTAGCGGCATATTTATCTGCGTTATATTCTATTTGACGCGATATTATGTTTCTCACAACATATAATATCACAATTATAGGTAAAATGTACAGATGAAAATAAATCAAATTAATTATTAAATAAGGCGTTACAAAAATATGCTTCATAAACAGTATAAACAATCCAATGAAAATTATTATATAGAAAATATTTTCTATAAGCTGCTTAATATTATCATTATTTTTGTAATGTGCTAATTCGTGTGCATATAATGCACAAATTTCTTCATTTGAAAAATTACTATTCATTAATCTACTAGAAAATATAACTTTCTTATTATCTCCATGCCCACAAATGCAAGCGTTTGCAGTCTTACTTTTTAATTCTGACACAAATATTTTTGTCATAACTTTGGCATGTCTGGCAATATCCTCCAATGATTTTTTTAACATTTCATCATCTATTTCTTTCGCTTTAATGCCAATTGTTTGTATTTTGTCTTGAAAAATGGTTGTTAGAATTATAAATGCAGACAAAAAAGACAGAAGCAATATGCTTGAATTATCGTACATATATACAATAATGCAAAAAAATGCAATGCTAAAAGCAATTATAATACCAGATCTTAACGTGTAATC
The DNA here is from genome assembly GCA_031275825.1 of Prevotellaceae bacterium. GTDB lineage: Bacteria > Bacteroidota > Bacteroidia > Bacteroidales > UBA932 > JAIRKV01. The sequence goes on from JAISOH010000059.1 coordinate 15,480, forward strand.
TATTATAAATTTATGCAAATTTCGTTTTATTTTATATATTTGTGCATCAAATATAATATTTAATATGTTTTTTATTAGCATATATAATCTAATTACAAAAACAATCAAAAACCACAATAAAATATTTATTAATAACGAATTATATTTATGTTGAGTAATATTTATTAATAATTTATTATTTATTATAATATAAATAACTACTATAATGGTAAATTTAAATAACATTTTGATAAGATACAGACATGAAAATTTACATCGAAAATTTTTCAAATTTAATTGTTTTCCAGTATAGAAATAATTAATAATGTCTGCTACTAAAACTAATAATGAAATTATTACAAAATTTATTGTGCTTATCTCATATATTGCTTTCATATTTTCTTATAAAATTATAAAAATTCTTTAAAACAACAATCTTGCTGCATTTGTGTGTTTATCATATATTTATTTATCCGCTTGGATATTGTAAATTGATGAATAGTTAAACAGTCACTATATAATTTGCATTGTTCACAAGCAGGACATTGGGGTAAATCAATATTTGCAAAAAAGGCATCTAAATTTTTAAATCCCTCTGAAATTTCATTAGCTATATTTTTTCCTAAAATTATATTAGCATCAATTCCATCTCTTTTTGCTTCTAAAAATATCAGAATATTCTTGTAATAAGTATTTTCTACGTGATTTGTAAGTTGCATAAAGAATTTCATCCAATTAACAGCATTATGGATGTCATTTAACATGTATAAAAAGGCAACCATAAAATAAGCAATAGGTATGTGATACCAATAAGAATCATGCCTAAATGATAATTTTAATAAATCTTTCATTTTTATAAAATCTGTATCCATACCCACATTTTGTATAATATTTGCTATTTTGCGTATTTTATATTGAGAAAGATTTTTACTTGGGAAAAATAAATCTTCTATAGTATCAAAATCAACGTAAGAATTGAGAGACACATTATCAGTAGATGCATTTTTTCTTCCTATTGCCGAAATAGTTGGAATATAAATGTAAAAAGACGGAAAACCAAGGAAAGATACGTTACGCAAATATACATTATATCCATCAACTAAAAAATTATTTATTATCTTTTTAACTTCTTGGTTATATGAATCGCCAGAAGAAAAAGTAGAACTATCGAATTCATAAGAATAATTTGTGCCGAATAGTGATATTGGAAATACTCCACTGCCATTCATAATAAACTTTCGTAATATCTTATCTCTTTGATGGATTGATTGTTCATCAGAATTAATAAAATAATCAAGTTCTTTTTGTGGCACATCTAATAGATTTTCGGCAAAAGTCTTTATATCTTTATATCCTTGATAAATTTCGGTTAACGCTCTGCTTAATGCAATAGGAAAAGATGTATCTGACCCAACATTTAATTTATATTTTGTTTTTTCTTTGTTAATTATAATTACTCCTATTGCAGGTAGATGTTTACCTGCAGAAAAATCTTTAACAATAACATTATAATTTCCATCTTTCTCTATTTCTTTTATTAACTTATATTCAGATGGATATTGCTTTATAAAATCAATAGCAATAGTTGGGGGTGTCAATTTTTCAAAATAAACTGTTGATGAGGCATATCGTTCATATAATTCACATAAACCTTGAAAAACTCCTTCTGATATTGTGTTTCCTGCTGCCATTCCATTTGAGCCTGTAAACATTAGCATAATGTTATATGGTAGATATATTATGCTATTGTTCTTTACATCAAAAAACGGGACAGAAATTATTCCGTCATATCCATTCTTTCTGGCTTTATTAAAATAAATTTCTATTTCTTTTTCTGTAAGTCCATGTTTAAATACATCATCTAAAAATTCTTTAGGTAAATTTTTGAATTCATCTTTTGTCATTATTTTTTCATCCGGAAAAAAAACAAAACCAGTTTCTTTCTTAATTTGATCTAAAAACATTCTATTGAGAGATGCAGATCCACTCACAAAGCCATTTTGTAAACGTTCTATGAATTCTGCATAAGCACTTGCCAATGCATATTGGCGTGTTCTTCCTTTACCGTTTGTTCCAAATTGTCCTCCTGCCGTATCTGCTTCTACTCTTACTGAAAATGTTCCTTCATACGGATTTCCCCAATAACTTTCATAAACAAATATATCAAGATTTGCTAATATTGCTCGTATTTTATGAATTGTATTATTTGGAGTATCTTCTTTGTATTTTCTTTTAGTCATAATCATTTAAAATAAGTTATTTAATTGATAATAAAAAAATAGGGTACAATATCGTACCCTATTTATACTCTCAACTTAGATTACAGATCTGTTTTGGAAATGAAAATAAGCCGGCGCAGCACTTGCTGCCATTAAAAGTAAGATAGGTACAGCAGCGACTTCATGTTCTTCTTCTTGTGTAAAATACTTCATGATTTTGATTTTTAAAAAATTAAACATTAATAGATAATATAAGACCCCAAAGAAATTATATCAAACTACGATTTTCATGAAAAAGAAGGAATCGTAATAAGGTAGCTAAAATTGGAGCTAAATTTAATTCTTCATTTGAAGAATCCTCATAATTTGTAAAATACTTCATAACTTTGAAATTTTAATTTATTAAACATTTTATTAATTTTATAAAAGCAATTTTCATCGCTCTTATTGATAGCGAAGTAAGTAATTAAATCTTTACAATCTATCAGATGTGTTCAACTATCTAATAAGTGACAGATTTGAACTAATAAGTGATAGACTTTTACAAATAAGTGTTTTTTATATCAGTTCAACAAAATGTTTTTTGAACTCTATCCACTTTCTGTCAGATACTTTCAGTTTTATATTATTTGTGAGTAATATTTCCTTTTTTCTATTGTTAACTTGCTGTATGTATCTGGCATTAACCAAAGTATTATGATGTATTCTAATGAAACCATAAGTTGCAAGTTCGTTTTCAAAAGATTTTAAAAGTTTTGAACAAGTAATCCTGTCTTCTTTATCAATATATATATATCGCACAGGTAACAATCAGATATTATATACGTTATATTTATTGCCATAAGTTGACGAGTAATGCCGCCTGTTGTAACAACAATAGATTTTGTATTTTGTAAATCATAGTTCATTTTTACTTATTTTTACAATTAAAAATCGTAAAGTCTTATTTGTTTGTTCGCAGTTACAGAAAAAACTTTTTTTACAAAGGTAAAAACATGTTTTTCAAAAAAACACTTTTTGGCGTAAATAAAATTTCACACTGTGTATAATTTTATTTCACACTTTCGGCATAACCGCTTGCCATTGAATATTCTATGCTCGTTCCTTTGCCATTAGTGCCTATATCAAATTCCATTAAGTTATCATTAGCGATTACAATTCTACAAGTAAAATAATCACCATCTTGTATAAATTTTTCGGATACAAATATACCAAGTTCACTCAGTATAGAACGAATTTTGTTTATAGTAATTACCGGCTTTTCTTCTTTATACGGTTTTAACATCTTATTCATACCATTATATTTTAAATCCATTTTTATAATCTTTGTTTTTCATCTGCGTTTGAAGGCAAAGATATTTGTGGCGTTTTGTTATACCAGTTGCCGAGCCTCCACGACAATGTTAATCTAAACATTCGCGTGTCATTATAATTTCGGTAAATTTGTTTAACACCGCCACTTATGTAAGTATATTCAGGATTTGCTGTTTTTAAAATGTCGCCGACCAAAAACCTCGCTTCAAATCCCTTTTTACTGTTTGTGTAATTAAATCCAATATCTATTTTGAAAAAATTATTCATCGATCTGTAATTATATAAACCGGGAAATCTTTCTTCTAAATTGCAAACTATCTGAAATTTTTTGTTAATGCGAAATGTGTTATTTGCTATAACTGTGCTACTTATACCGTACATATCCGCAAACTCTTTTTTATTTGGATGATATTCGGAATAATTGAAATTGCCCTGTAAAACTGTTTCCAGCCAATTAAACAGTTTTAAAAATTTATAGATACTGATTCCATAAATATTCACATTAAAAAAGTTGTCTGTTTGCTGTATCTGTTCCAAAATATTGAGAGAATCAAGAACTACATACTGTCCTGTTTTATCATCTTGACGAGTGTAATATATTTTTGTACTGAATGTATGATTAAGCACATAAGTTAATTCCAGATTTTTGATATACGATGGTTTTAAAAAAGGATTTCCCACACCATAACTGTATTTGTTGATGTACCATTTAAAAGGGTCCAAGTATTGATATGGAGGTCTTTCTATTCTGCTGGCATAACTGAGTGAAATACTGCTTTTGTTATTCAGTTTATGAGAAATATAAATTGACAGAAAAAAATCCGTATAATTATTTTTATACTGTTCATTCGTAATCAGAGAATTGCCGACGGTTTGAGTCATTTCTGAACGTATTCCTGCTTTGAAAGACCATTTTGGAATGGTTTTTTCCATACTGTAATACACTGATTGCACTTCTTCGGTGTACTTGTATTTATTTGACTGGGAAGGATCTAATATATTGATATGGTCAACAAAGTTAAATAATTCATTATCAGAGGAAGTTTTAATAAATGACAGTTTAAGACCTGCATTAACCGTACAGTTAAACAGAGAAAAAACGAAGTCTATTTTTGGAGTTAAAATATTATAATTCTGGCCTCCTTTTGTATAATAATTATCAGTTGTTGAATTTACACTGTTTATTTGCGTTAAGGAAGAAAAGTCTCTTCTTTTTTCAGTGTGATTATTGAGATAAGCCATACTTGCCGTAAAGTATGATTCCCTGTTCGGAAACAAATGCTTAAAAAACACTTCGGAATTGAATGTGTAATTATTTGTTATCATTGTTCCAGTAGAATACATAATTGAATCTGTCTGATTATTGGCAGAATTAACAAAAGAGGTTTGGTTTTCTATATCGATCATTGTTTCTTTGTTATGTAACGGTATTTGAAAATCAACAATAATATTTGAGTTTTTATTGAAATTATATCCTAATTTTACCTCTGCATCAGAAATATTAAAACGCCATTTTCTTGGATTAAATGTGCTTATTGTTTCATCGGGAAAATAATCGTAAAAATTAATTTGATTTAAGACTAATGAATTCCAATTGTTTATATTACCCTCGAAAAATATTTTTTCTCCGGTATAATTTACTAATGCAGAAACCATGTAAGATGAGTAAGTAGCTTGAACATAACCCGCTCTAAAGTATTCTTTCCAGCCCGGAAGAATATTTTTTTTAGTTACTATTTTAATAATTCCCGGATTACCTTCAGCATCGTATTGAGCAGGAGGCGAGGTTATTATTTCTACACTGCTTATAATATCAGGTGGAAAAGAGTTAAGGTAGTTTAATAAAGACTGTCCTTCCAATCGTACAATTCTATCGTTAATATACACAATAACAGATGATTTGCCGAAGATATTCATACTTTGGTCAGTGATATTTACAGTTGGTAACTGCTTCAAAATATCAGTGATTTCTTTACCTTTAGTTTCTACGTTTCCGCTAATGTTTACCACAAGTCTGTCGGATTTAGCCTCAATTAATTCTTTTTGTCCAATTATTGTCGCCTCAGAAATAATAAGCGGATCAGGCTGTAAAACAAAATCGATTATGGTGTCATTTTTCAAAGCGAATTTATTGGAAACCGCAGAATAGCCTAAAATATTTACTAACAACTCACAATCGCCTGTTTTTGTCGTCTCTAAATAATAATTTCCCATAGAATCGCTTAATGCGTATTGATGATAAACAGATTCAAATAACAGTTGAATACTGGCAAATTCAACAGGCTCGCCATTTGAGTTTTTTATATTTCCTTTGATAATGAACGTTTGAGAGCGCAACTCATTCACTCCTGATGCAAATATTATAACAAGCAGTAACTTAAACAGTTTGAACATAATATGATTAGTTTTTCCATTCATGAAAATTAATATTATTGCCGCTAATTATAACAGGATGCAATTGAATGTACAATTTAATCATTGCACTCCAATAAATATTGTAAGTTTTACACAGATATTCGGATGGTTCTTCTGTGTTTTTGTTTTCCAACCATTTTATTGCAAAACAAGAGCCGGAACATAAATATTTCATCCAGCAAACTTTGCACGTTGGATAATTATCTACCGGCTTGGCATAATAATTATTCTTGAGTATTTTCTCATAATCAATTCCTGTGTAGATATTACCGACAGATAAATCTATAGAACTGGAATGATAGGAACAGGGAAATATGTTTCCATCAATATCTATAAAATAACCTTCTTTTGATGCTACACATCCATTTTTATTAACCGCACCATAATGAATTCTTTTTAAGTCATTTATTATTTTAGTTGAGTATATTTTGTGATTGTCTTCAATCAATTTTCTGTAATTGTCAATAACTGTATCCAGTTGTTCTTCAAAAGTTTTAAGATCTTCGGTATTTGGTGAAAAATGATTGTCAAATGAATTTGTAGCGATAGTGAAAATAAAATGAATTTTGTTTTGTTCAAAAAATAAAAATGTTTCGACAAGATTTTTATTATCAGGGAGAACAACAGTTTTACATGAGAATTTAATATTATTTTCTTTTAACAAATTCATGTTATGAAATACATCTTTAAAACTTCCCTTACCATTATGATATATGCGAGATTCATCGTTAATTTTTTCATTACCATCCACACTTATATATATTGTAAACTTATTCAATTTGAAAAATTCAATCATTTCATTTGTTAATATTGTTCCATTTGCAGTTAAATCAAAATCACATTTATTAAATCCATTTTTTTTGCACAGATAAGGTATTTGTTTTAATAAATTAAAATTTAAAGCAGGTTCTCCATACCCTGTAAAATAGAAAGTAATATGATTATTTTTTACATTCTTTAGAAACTTTAATATATCTAAAAACTTTTCTGTATTTAGTAGTTTTAGTGACTTTTTAGATGCAGAAACATAGCAATATGTGCAATCCAAAGTACAACCATGCGCTATATCAATTCCAATAGTATTGATGATTTTACCGTCCATAAAATCATTTTCTATATTTGCTCTTTCATTTTTATCTATGGTTGCATTGGATTTTTCTTTTTCAGTTTTTATTTCCTGCAATACATTTTCAATATTTTCACCTTGCTGTATTTTGCAAATTTCAAAATCTTCAACGCAAAATATGTATCCTGAATTATCAACATTAAACTGTTTATATGCCAAGTTCATTTTCATTCAATAAATTATAATTTATTTAAAATATTGTAAAACAAAATTACTACTTATTTAATACAAAACAATTAAAGAAAGTTTCCTCAAAAAATCAACTTAATTAAAGATAGGTTTAATTTATTGAGGAAACAATAATGATATTACATCATTCATTTAGTTAACTTATTATTGTCAACCATCATTAATGATTATAACCAGGGTAACAAGCAGCGTAACAAGCATTATCAGTGTTTCCATCTAATAGTATGTCGCCTAAGTTCTCTCCCTTTCCTCCTCCTTTAAGTTTTTTTAGCATCTCGCCATTTAACGAAAAGTACTTGATTTCATTTAATTTGGTGCTTTGTACCTTTTTTGATACTTTTTTCATATTAATAAAATTTTTTAATTTTTGGCTAATTTTCAGGCATAGCCTTTTTCCTTTTTTATTTTTTCACAAAGGTACAAACATGTTTTTCAAAAAAAATGCTTTTTGGCGTAAATAAAATTTCACACTATGTATAATTTTATTTCACACTTTTACGTAAGCGTTTATTATTCAGTTGAATATATCATAATAAGCATACAAGTCAGAAAATTCGGAATCTTCGGGAAATTTTTCTTTTTCCTTAAAATGTTTAAAGAAATTATAATCCAATACCTTTGATATTTGCAGCAGCAATGCAGTATCAATGCTCGAACGCTTAAAAATATCATAAACATTTTCGCGTGTTTTATTGATTAGCCTTGCAAATTCGGTAACAGTAAGAGAACTTTGATTTACCTTTTGCCGTATAAGGTTGCCTATGTGAACTTCATTTTTTTTCATTTTTATTTTTTAAAATTCTGCTTTTGAATACTGCTTTCATTTATTTAAGATGTTTCCACGCATCTCGTGTCAATTTATTTATATCGTTGATAATATGCCAATTATCCGATATTTTTTGTGCTGTTTCGCTTTATGGTAATACGGCTTTATTTGTTGCCATAAAAATTTAATTTTACATATTGCAAATTTAACAATTTTATTTTAATATTTCCAAATTTTCAGGTAAAAATATTTTATTTCAATGCACTGCTTGAGATTTTAATTAAATTTGTTACGCAGTCGCTCCTTGCGAATAAAAATAAGCAAAAGATAAGATGTTAAAATTTCCGGTCAGTAATATATCATTGCCGGTTTTTATTCGTAAGGAACAGTTAAATAATAATACCGACATGTTTTACGTTTAATTTTGATAATTATTTTCAAATAATTGTTGTTGTAATATAAAATTTCATTAACTTTGCAGCCCAAAAATCGAAGTAAGGTTTTTTAATAAACCATACAAGTAGGCGCGGTAGCTCAGCTGGTTAGAGCGCATGATTCATAATCATGAGGTCTCCGGTTCAATCCCGGATCGCGCTACTGCTCAATTCCCAACTACAAAGCGGCTTTCAAAAGATTGCCGCTTTTTGGTTTTTCCGAAGTTACGGCTAAATTTAACCGATATTTCGGACGTTTTTCACAATATTTTTACGACAAAACCGCAAAATCACTTGGCGAACTGTCATCTTTGACAAATGTAAATTTATCAGGATTAGACCCGGGCAGGTAAAGCAAGTAAAACAGGCAATGGCGGATTTTACCGATAAAATACAGGATGTGAAAAACGAGATAAAAGGACTTGATACAGGACGGTTTGCAGCAAACTTGGCAGAAGAAATATGGGCTATAGCAACAAGTTTTAGCATATTAGCCAATGGATTAAAGATTCTCGGCGTTGAAGAAAGCATATTGGGTGACTTGCAAAAGAAATCACCGAACTTATTACCACAGTTCAGGCTTTGGGTGTTGCAACCGAATACCTGTCGAAAAAAATGCAGTTAATAGCGGCAAATATTAAGAATATATCCACAACTATACAAAAAACTGTTCAGAAGAAATTACTGGCAAGCCTTCAACGGATGCAGTTGTGCATGCGGCAGATAACTTTGGCATATCCGGCAGACAGGATATTTTTACGCCCGCAATAAAAGAATTTAGTAATAATGTGGCTAATGGAGTTGCAAGTACATACGCTAAAGAAATAATATCAAATTTATGAATATGGTAATAACTATTTAGATTTCTTAAATGGTCGTATAAAAAACTCAATAAACGCACCTAATTATCCAAATTATTGTCAATGCTGCAATAAATTTTCCATATCATAATATTTTAATTAACGTACAAAATTACAAAAATAAATTAAATAACAAATAAAAAAATTATGGCAGACACAGAAAAAACCGTACTGGTAAAAGCGGATATAATAACAAACTTTGTAAGCACAAAAAAAGAACTTGACAACGTAAAAAAAGGTTACGATGATTTAAGCGAACTGCTTGAAAAAATAGCGGCAGAACAGGAAAAAAACTCCGAAGCCTACAAAAAGACAAACGCTCAACTTGCCGCACAAGCCATCAAACTTGCCAATGCAAACAACGAATACAAACTTTTTCAAAAAATCAAATTATTCGAACATTTTGCAAAGGTACCATACTCTAAAATTAAATTTGTGATATACCGAAATGTTGATTATCTTTGCTGAAAAAATTATAAAAATAAATGCCAATTACGAAATTCAATGTGTTTAATTCTCTGTTTTTCAAAGTTGTAACAGTCATTTGTTTGTAATTTTAAAATATGAAAATACAGTTTGTAATCAATAACAGTAATAAGTAGAAACGTAAATTATGAAAAATTTTGAAAAATACATGCCGCATCGTTTTATGGTAAAATCATTTTTAATTTTTATATGTATAATTTTAACGGCGAAATTTTCGATTGCCCAAAATCAGCGAATAATTAATATTAATAATGAAAGCAGTTTTCAAAATCTTGTCAAACAACAAAATCACCTTTCATTAAAGAATATGTTTCCGAAAGAAGTTGAAAATTTTCGACCCTTTGAACATAACTTGCAATTAAAAAATTTAACGTCAAAAAACCATGGCGATATTTTATTGCTTGATTTTTTTGACAATAAAAAATATAAGGCTATTGTGCAAAAGGTAACAGTCGATTACGATGGTATAAAAGGAATAACGGCAAAAATACTTGATACAGATTTCGGATACTGCTATATTTCGATTTCGAAAAAAGGAATATCAATTTCTGCAGACATTCCTCTACTCAACGAGCAGTTTTTTGTTGCAAAGAAAAACGGTAAAAGTTATTTAACGCACTGCAAAATGTCGGAAATGAAAAAAAATGAATTGGACTGTGACGATATTGATTTGCACGAATTGGAAAATTCGGAACATACAGATACATCGGGACATGCAAATATTACTCATTATGAAGATATTGCATTTGATGCAGGCAGTTGCACATTTCCTCCGGACAATATATCCGATTCAGTAACAGTTAATGTGATGATTGTATATACTGAAAATGCCGAACAGTATGCCGATGATTATTTTACCGATATTGACAATGTTATTGATCAGGCTATGCAAAGAGCCAATGTTGCCATGGAAAATTCCTTGACAAACATAACTTTCACTTTGGCATATAAACATAAAGTCAATTATACCGAAGTTAATAACAATAATGATTTGTATAATTTAACAAACACCGCCGATGGCTATATGGATGAAGTACACGATCTTCGCAAACAGTATAAAGCCGACTTGGTAATGCTTATTCCGAAAGTAGGATTTACAGGCGGTTTGGCTTGGTTATTGGATGCTTATATACCGGGAAACGGTCGTCCTGCTTATGGTTTTGGATTATCAAGAGTGCAACAGACTTCGTGGACTTATACAATGGTACATGAAATGGGACACAATATGGGATGCGGTCATCACTGGCAACAAAATTCAGGACCAGGACCCGGTCTGTTTTCATATTCTTCGGGTTATCGTGGACAGGATGAAAATTTAAACTGGTATTCAACCATAATGACTTATGAAAATGGCATTTATTATACCGATGGAAATGAGGCTCCACGAATTGCGTTTTTTTCTGACCCCGATATAATTCACAGTGGAGTTAATATAGGAGATGCTGTTTATGCCAACAATGCTTTAACTTTGCGACAGTCAAAACATGCCGTGTCAAGGTATTCGGATTATTTTGTTCCGGGATTGAAATGTTTAAGTGTAAGCGAAGGAACTCTTTCTCCTGTATTTCATACCGATACCGCTAACTATACGGTAACCGTACCATCAAGTGTTTCATCTGTTACCGTATATGCAATGCCTTCGCATCCAAGTTCAACCATTCTTGCAGGAGGAACAGGAACACATTCATTATTATGCAATTCAAACCATATAACAGTTACTGTTCAGACCCCTGATAATTCAACAAAATCATATACGCTAACAGTTATCCGTACATGTGAAGCAACAGTTTCACCTTCAGATACTGCAATATGTGTCGGCGGTTCGGCAACATTAAGAGCAGGCGGAAATGCAGGAGCAATATTCAAATGGTATGACAGCCAGACAGGAGGAACATTGCTTCATACAGGAAACATCTATACGGTATCCCCGGCATATACAACAGATTACTATGTATCTCAAACAGATTCGGGAATAGAAAGTACTCGCGCCAAAGCAACAGTAACAGTAATTCCGTTACCAAATGCGCCAACGGCAAACGATATTAACACATGTTATGATGGGAATACGCATACGGCAGGCGCAACAGCTGAGACAGACGAATCGGTTGTCTGGTACGCACTAGCAAGCGGTGGAACCGTAACGGCAGCGCCAAGCCGAAACACAGCAGGAACAACAACGGCTTATGCAGCCGCAAAAAACAATATTACAGGTTGTGAAAGCGCAACCCGCACAGCAGTGAGCGTTACAATAAATCCTGAATATAACATAAATATTTATGATACCGTATGTACAAGCGAAAGTTACATGTTCAACGGAAATACATATACGGCAACAGGAATTTATACAGACAGTTTAATATCCTGTTTTGGATGCGATAGTATTATTACGCTTGATTTGACAGTATTGCAGTCATGTAATCAACAAAATATAAATACAGATAACGATTATTACGAACTTGTGTATGGTGCAATTCCGTTTAATTTTACCGCAACGGCATCAAGCGGCTTGCCTCTTACATTCACCACAACGGGAACATCTGTCGATATACGGAATATATCCGCAGGACAGTATTTGGCAACTGTGCAGGAAACCGGTACAACCGTAGTTACATTTCAACAGGCAGGAGACAGTTATTTTGCACCTGCAGAATTATCAGTTACAATAAAAATCAATCCTGCCGAATTAACCATTAAAGCCGAAGATTACATTATCTATGCAGGCGATGCTCTTCCTGTATTCGGATACAAATGCAGCGGATTTGTATATGGAGAGGATTCTACCGTTCTCACGAAATTTCCCGTCATATCATGTTCTGCCGTCAATACAAATGTTGCAGGAGAATATCCTGTAACAGTAAATGGAGCTGAAGCTGATAACTATACAATAAAATATATAAGCGGAAGATTGAAAATCAAAAACAGAAAAGAGCCGTTACCAAATGTATTTACGCCGTATAATCAGGATAATATTAATGATATTTTTGGGGAAAATTATGATTTGCATATATTCAACCGTTTGGGTATTTGTTTGTTTAAAGGCAATAATGGATGGGATGGAAAATATAAAGGGAAAATGGTGCCTCCCGGCGTATATTATTACTGTGCAAAAGATTCAAACGGATACGAATACAAAGGTTCGATAATACTGATAAAGAATAATTAGTCTATCCTCAATAATGCATTTTCATTCATTAATTTCGGCATGTGATTTGTTTTTAATAAACAGTTTGTGCGGCTATTAATGAGCGATTGTTTAATTGTTTCCTACTTTTTCGGGTTGTTTAGTTTGTTATTTCGCTTTACGAAAACAGCAGAATCAATATTATTATGGCTAAAATTACCTATATACTCGTTCTTTATCAATCAAGCATTTTGGAATGAAATAAATGAGAAAAAACAACGGAAAAAAATTGAACGAAAAAGTCGTTTGGCTTTTCTGCCAATATTTCCATTTTTTTCTTCAAATTACATGCCGTTACCGACATGAATGCATTGATTCGCATATATTTAACTCCATGCAAATAATTTTGCACCATCCGAAAATCTGTTTTTAAGCGCCCGATAACCGGTTCTATGCCAGCCTGCGAACGAAATTTCTTCCGCTTTTAACGCTTTTTATATTCAGTATCAGTATTTTCAGGTTTATCAAGGCTATTTCAAATTTGACAGCAAGCAGGTATATGTTTCACAAAAAGTTCAGAACAGTTTAAGCAGTCACGACGAATTGAAAGATGTTCCCAAAGGAATTTTAAAATTGTGGACATGCTCAATTTCACTATGACATATAGAATTTTTTAAATAAATAGTAATAACCGAATAAAAAACTGTTGATTAATGGAGGCTGTCTTAAAACTCCGGTTTCGTCATTGCGAGCCGTTAGGCAAAGCAATCTAAATGTTGATTATCAATAGATTGCTTCGGGTTGCACCCTCGCAATGACGTGTAAAATACCATTTTGAGACAGCCTCTATTTTTCATAAAAGACGCGAATAAATATTACATAAGACCTCTTGCGGAATCAAAAAAAACCTGTACTTTTGTTGAATGAAATACGATAACATCAAAAATTATAAACAGGAAGAATTTCGTCGCTTAACCGGAGTAAAGCCCGACACATCCTCGGTCATGGTAGAAGTATTGGTCAGGGCATATGCCGTTAAACACGGTCGCTGCTGTCGTTCGCCGAAGCTAAGTATTGAAGATATGTTATTGGCTACGCCGGGATATTTACGGGAATACAGTACATACACACACATAGCAGCCGATTTTGGCATTTCGGAAAGTAATCTGTTTCGAGCAGTAAGGTGGGTTGAAAATACGCTCGTAAAAGACGGACGTTTTCATTTGCCCGGCAAGAAGGAGTTAGTAAAAAGCGATGCACAGTATGAAGTGGTATTGGTTGACGCAACCGAAACCCCGTGCGAACGCCAAAAAAAACAGCGGAAACGGTATAGCGGCAAGAAAAAAACGGTTCCCGCCTGCAATGCAATTTTACAATATGTTTGCCGAAGAAACTGTGTGTAAAGTCATGTGCGAAAATAAAACTGTTGATAAAAAATCTTCCGAACATTGGCAGTTTCGGATATTTTGCCAACACATACTGTCAGACCTGCTTATAATAATGCAGAGTGCGTAAAATAAAAAAAATCTTTTTAAATACAATACATCTTTAAATAAATTATGAATAAAAAAATTAAAATTATCGGTTTTTTATCTTTGTTGATGCTAAATATGCAGATTTGCTACTGCCAATATTCACTGAATGGAAAAATAACAGATGCTCAACAGAATGTTATTGAGTATTTTCAAATATCCATACTGAATCCTGAAGACAGTACTTTATTAACAGGAGGTTCATTTGTCAATGGACATTTTGAAATACGGCAGAATCAGGAAAAATCCATCCTGAAAATTTCGGCTCCCGGATACAAAGACAGATATTTTCCTGTTTACATACGGGAACAGTCTTCTAAAACATTGGAAACCGTAGAATTGGAAAAAAATGTGATTGAACTGTCGGAGACGGTTGTCAGGGCAAATATGCCGCGGGTCAAAATCGAACAGGACAAAATGGTTGTTAATATTGAAAACACTTTGATTAGCGATGCCGGAACGGCTGTCGATGTCCTCCGACGGACGCCCTTCGTGCTGGTGGACGCAAACAGTAACATTTCCGTCGCCGGAAGAGAAAATACGCTGATACTCTTAAACGGACGGCAAATACGCAGCAATGAAGAAATTTCTTTCCTGAACTCGTCCGATATAAAAAGAATAGAAGTAATTGAAAATCCTTCTTCAAAATACGATGCCGAAGGACATGCCATTATCAACATAATCACCGTGAAAGCAAATAAACCGCAACTGAACGCAAGCCTCTATTCGCGGTTTTCGC
This sequence comes from Prevotellaceae bacterium, assembly GCA_031275825.1. Lineage (GTDB taxonomy): Bacteria > Bacteroidota > Bacteroidia > Bacteroidales > UBA932 > JAIRKV01. Next base: position 30,660 of record JAISOH010000059.1, read on the forward strand.
ACGGGCGAACGCCTGCATTTACAGAATCTGCGGAATTATCCTGCAATGTTTCCGGATTAAGTTTTTATTTAAGATACGCATACAGTCATTCGGAAAACGAAGGATTTAACAATGATCGGATGCAGTACGACAAGGCAAACTACAGTTTCAAGTCCTGGCTGTATGATGTGGAGAACAAATCGAAGTTATTAAGACACAGTTACAATTTCGGGTTCGATTATGCGCCGAACGATAAACACAAAATAGGCATGCAGGCTGACGGATATTTCACAAACCGAAGTTCGGCATATCTCCGTTATCTGGAAATAGAACGCAACGGCATTGAAAATCCGGCACAGGAATCGCGCAAGCGGTCTGATGCAAAATCGCAAAGCAATACCTTCGGTGTGAATTACAGCTACAAAGACACACTTGGGTTTGAATTAAACGTTATCGCCGATTATACCGGTTACAGTTCGCCAAATACGGAAAATATCCATGAAACAAATGCAATTCAATCTTACGAAAGTTTATTGAAAAACATGTCAACAGCTGATTACAGTTTATTTTCCGCTAAAATAGACGGAATAATCCCGCTGAAAAAAATAAGTTCAAGATTGGAAGTGGGAAGTAAATTTTCTATGGTTGATAATAAAAGCGCTGTGGATTTCTATAAATACCAGACCAATCAATGGGACAGGGTTGATGAATACAGCAGTAACGCTTCATATACGGAAAAATTACTGGCTTTTTATGTTCTGCTTGCGGGAAAATTGAAAAAGTGGGATTATACTTTGGGAATGAGAATGGAAAATGACAATGTTACCAATAAAGATCAGTCGGATTTGCAGACCACGCTTCGCAATGAACGGTTTTCCCTGTTTCCAAATATATCTGCCGGCTATCGCATAAATGAAAATTATTCCATAAGCATGAGCTATTCGCGCAGAATTTCCCGTCCGGGTTATGCTACGCTCAACAACACCCTCTATTATCTGGATTCGCTTTCCACACGGCAGGGCAATCCTTACCTTAAATCTACTTTTTTTAATACCTTATCCCTGAAAACAGTTTTGAACAAAAATATTGTCGCCACTGTTACGTATTCATTCATAGAAGATCCTGTTGATCTAATGTTTATCAACGACAATGTACACATTGAGCAGTTTACCATTATAAGAAAAAATACGAAGAATACCCGGCAAATCGGATTTAACATTAGCGGCTCGTTCAATTATAAAATTTGGGCAACGCAACCGTTTTTGTCTTACGGTTACAGACCGTCCGCCATTGTTGACAATGACACTGAATACGTATTTAAAAATCCTTATTACACAATTTCATGGAATAATCAGTTTTCTCTTCCGAAATCATGGGTCATTGAAGCCAACCTGAGTTACTCGCAGCCGGGAGGAAGCTATATGGACTTTGGCAAGCAACTCGATTTTAACATTGGCGTAAGAAAAAAACTTTTGAAAGATAGGTTAACCATCCAGTTCGCCTATTATGATGGATTGTACAAATGGACGCAACATTATCAATACAGTTATAAGACTTATAACATGACTTACGATGACGAACGCAGGTATGCAAGCATTAGCCTGCGGTACAATTTCAATGCAAAATCGCCTTCATTTAAGAAAAAATCTGCAAGTGAAGAAGAACGAAACAGGATGTAGCATATTAATGAATATCTTTATTTGTTAATATTTGGCTGTAATTTGTTGTTTGCAAATGATTTACTCCCTTATTACATGACGGCTGGTACGGTTTTCCATGATGGGAAAATTGATATTTTATTTTAATTTTCAGACAGTATATTTCAATTTTAACTGTTTATGTGAATCAAACACGGTATTTTGATTATAAATCATTAAAAAAAACAGTATGATAATTAAAATATCAAACATTATATTTTTCCGTGAAAATCTTACATGAAAATTAATTTTTGCAAAAAGTATTTTGTCGCGGTTTTTGCATAATAAACATATTGGTTACATGTTAAAATCAATGTGATTTACACAGGTAAAAAATATTGTAAATGTTGTTTTGTTAGTTTGAATTTTCAATATTTATTTGGAATGAAGTTATAATTATCAGGCAATATATCTAAAATAATAACATAATAATGTTAAATTAAAGCATGTTGATTGTTGAGTTGAATTGCCTGCATCAGAAATATTTTCTGTTTTTGAGCAAAGCTTCATCAACTAATTTTTTGATGTCGTTATCGTTTGTTTTGGGACAAACAAGCAAAACATCATCGGTATCTACAATCAAATAATTATCAATGTCTTTTATCACAACAAGTTTGTTCGGATTTGCCTTTATCATTGATTTTTTAACATTTTCGATAAAAATATTTTTTGCATCTATCAAATTATGTGATTCGTCTTTAGTTTTATGCAAAAATAAAGAACCCCATGTTCCAAGGTCGCTCCAACCGAAATCGGCGCATACAACATCTACATTTTGAGCCTTTTCCATAATTCCAAAATCTATGGAAATAGCTCTGCATTCCGAATAGGCATTTAAAATAAAATCTTTTTCCCTGTCCGTACAGTAAATATTTGCTCCTGCCGACAAAAGTTCGGAAATATCGGGAAGGTAAGTGTCAAAAGCTTTTTTTATCGTATCAAGCGACCAGATAAAAATACCCGAATTCCAAAAAAATTCTCCGCTTTCGACAAATATTTTCGCCATTTCAAAATTTGGTTTTTCAGTAAAAGTTTTCACCTTAAACACTCCCGATTCGTCGCTTTCTTTTTTATTAATCTGAATATATCCGTAGCCTGTTTCCGGTCGCGTAGGCTGAATTCCTATTGTTACCATTGTTTTTTTTTGTTCGGCTGTATGTAAACATTTTTGTACGGTATCAATAAAAGTGTTTTCGTCTAAAATCAAATGATCTGAAGGCGAAACAACAACCGTAGCATCCGGATTTTTTGCAAGCAGTTTATAAGTTGCATAAGCAATGCAGGGCGCCGTATTACGCCTGACAGGTTCTATCAAAATATTTTCATCTGCTATATCGGGTAATTGTTTTTTTACAAGATTTACATGCGATTCTCCGATTACAACCAAAATATTTTCTTTCGGAATTATTTTTTCAAATCTGGCAAATGTTTGCTGTATAAATGTTTTGCCTGTTCCGAGAATATCAAGAAACTGTTTGGGATGCCTGTCTCGACTTAATGGCCAGAAACGAACGCCTGCGCCGCCTGCCATTATTACGCAATAGTGATTTTTGTTTTTTATCATGATTTTATGATTAAAATAATAATTATGCAAAATTAAGAAATTAAATGATATTTTGCCATAATCTGCAAAAAAACATTGCAAAAACGACAGAATAATTATATAAAGTCTAATAAAATTTTATAAATAATTGTGATTATAATATTAAAAATCAACAATTCAATTTTAATGTAATTGAACTTTTCGACTATATTCTATAATAATCGAAAAAATATTTTTTGCCTGACATATTAGCAGCGTTTATTGCAGTTGAACAAACAATTACGCTGCAGATAAAAACAGGCAAAAGCCACCGCGCCTGCAAAAAACATGAGCGCCCGAAAACACCGCCATCTTGAAAATAAACAAAAGTGAACATGGAAACTAATTGAAAATCAAAAATGTTATTTTTTCGGCAATCTGCGTTTATGATTTCTTTTTAACAAACAGTTTGTGCGGTTTTAAGGAGCGACTAAATAACAAAAAAACGTTTTTTTCATGTCGTGAAAATCCAAAAACAGAATTCAAAATCAAAAAAAAATGATAATCTTTTCCATAAAATAGAAAAAAGTATTAACTTTGCGCCTCAATTGTTAAAAGTTACATGAAATAATATCAAAAAAATATGCAAAGTAAAGGAACTATCAAACTTATAACTGTTCTTTTGATTTTGGCTTGTTTGTACCAGTTGTCGTTTACATGGGTAACAAGCCGCGTCGAAAGCGCCGCAGACGAATTTGCAACAGTTGTTGATGAAAATGGAATAACAAAAATCGACGAAAAGAAACGAACAGAATATCTCGATTCAATAGCCACAACCAAGGTATATCCGTTGGGACTGTTCAATTATAAAGAATGTCAGGAAAAAGAGCTGGCTCTTGGTCTTGACCTTAAAGGCGGCATGAATGTTATGCTCGAAATTTCGGTTGCCGATATGATAAAAGCATTGGCAAATAACAGCAATGATGCTGATTTTCAGAAAATACTTGCAGCAACCGAAGCAAAATACGCCAATAGCGGAAAAGACTATTTGACGCTTTTTGATGAAACATGGAAAGAAATTGCGCCTGACAAAAAAATGTCATCCGTTTTTGTTTCGTATGACGGGCAAAAAGAAATAACCTATTCCACATCAAACAAAGATATAATCGAAAAGTACATATCCGTTCAGGTTGAAAACACGATAAACAATTCATTCAACGTACTTCACAGTCGTATTGACCGTTTTGGAGTTGTTTCGCCGAATATTCAAAAAGTAGGCAATTCGGGCAGAATTTTAATTGAATTGCCGGGAGTAAAAGAACCCGAACGCGTACGTAAACTTTTACAGGGAACGGCAAGCCTTGAATTTTGGGAAACATTCGATTGCAGGCGGGACGGCATTAGTCAGTATATTATTGATGCGGATAAAAAAATAAAAGAGTTGAAAGATGCCGAAAAAGCGCTGGCAAAACAGTCAGATACAGTTTCGATAGCGCCTGCCGACACTGCCGGCATAAATCAGACCAATACTTTGCTTGCGGCAGCAGACAGCGCCGATGATGCGGAAAATTTAATCGGTAAATTAAATCAGGACAGTACAGGTACATCCGAAGCAACTCAACAGAATGTAAGAGAGCAATATCCATTGTTGTCGATATTACTGTTAAATGAAGATGTGAATAACAGAAATGAAAAAGTAAACAAAGCCTGCGTAGGTCGCGCACGCTACAGCGATACGGCAAAAATAAACGAAATGCTGGCGCTTCCTCAGATTAAACTGATGAAACCTGGCAATTTGCGCTTTTTGTGGACAAGCAAACCTGTTGGAACAGATGGAGTATTTTATGAATTGATAGCCATAAAAATTAATCCGCGCTATGAAAATAAAGCTCCGCTTTCAGGAGATGCCATAGTTGACGCCCGCAAAGAATTTAATCAGGCAAGCGGAAGTCCCTATCCGCATGTAAGCATGTCGATGAATTCAAGCGGAACCAAAATATGGGCGCAACTTACAAAAGAAGCGGCAGGCGAAAACTCTGATAAAAAAGATGAAATAGCAGTAGTGCTTGATGGTTATGTTTATTCATATCCATCGGTTAGTGAAGAAATAACGAGAGGAACTTCACAAATAACAGGGAGTTTTAGCACACAGGAAGCAGACGACCTTGTAAACGTTTTAAGTTCGGGAAAAATGCCCGCTCCTGCGCATATAGTTCAGGAAGCCGTTGTAGGACCAACATTGGGAAAAGAATCAATAAGCGCCGGAATGTTCTCGTTTCTGATAGCATTTCTGATGATTCTTATTTATATAGGGCTGTTCTATAATACAGCAGGTTTAGCGGCAAATGTAGCCTTAATAACCAACGTATTCCTTATTTTTGGAGTTTTGGCGTCATTCGGTGCAGTACTCACAATGCCCGGCATTGCAGGTATAGTACTTACGCTTGGTATGGCGGTAGACGCCAATATTATTATTTATGAACGCATAAAAGAAGAACATGCAACAGGAAAAGCCCTGCGTCTGGCAATCGCCGATGGATACAAAAATGCATATTCGGCAATTATCGATGGACAGCTGACAACTCTTATAACCGGCATAGTACTGTTATCGTACGGAACAGGACCCGTGAAAGGTTTTGCAACAACGCTTATAATCGGTATCATAACATCGCTGTTTACTTCAATATTTATTTCCCGTTTGATTTTTGAATGGTTTTTAAATCATGGCAAAAACATAAAATTCGGATTTTCATGGTCGTTAAGGTTTTTGAAAAATACAAAAATCAAATTTATAGATGTACGCAGAAAAGTATTCGCCATTGTGGCTGTTATATTGATTGCGGGATTATCCGTGATGCTGGTAAAAGGAAATTTCGGCTTGTTTAAAAACAAAAAAACAGTTTATCTTGACTGGGCAAAAGTATTCAGTTTGGGAGTTGATTTTACTGGAGGAAGAACCTATGTCGTTCGTTTTGACAAAAACATTACAACAAACGAAGTGCGTGATGCGCTGCTGGCTGAAATGGGCGAAGCGTCCGAAGTAAAACAGTACGGTAATTCCGACCAAATGAAAATCACAACAAAATACAAATACGCCGACCAGTCTGAAAATGTGGATGCCGAAGTTGAAATCAGATTGCATAATGCCTTAAAAGATTTATTTGTTAATAACGATATAACTTTGGAAGAATTTGTATCAACGCAAACCAATCCTTTTGGAATTATAAGTTCCGAAAAAGTAGGACCTGCAATAGCAAGCGATATTACGCGAAATGCCGTTTGGGCGGTTATTATTTCCCTTTGCCTTATATTTGTTTATATTGCCATTCGCTTTTCGCAGTGGCAGTGGGGATTGGGCGGCGTTTTAGCATTAACTGCAAATGCATTGTTCACTCTGTCTCTGTTTTCATTCGGATCTGGAATTTTTCCGTGGGGAATGGAAATCAACCAAACATTTATTGCCGCCATGCTCACAATAATCGGATATTCGATAAACGATACGGTGATTATTTTTGACCGTATCAGAGAATATCGCCGGCTTTATCCCAAACATCATTTGAGCAACAATATCAACGATGCGATAAATGCAACTCTTGCCAGAACCCTGAATACATCCGCTACAACAATATTTGTTCTTTTGGTAATATTTTTCTTTGGCGGCGATGTTATTCGCGGATTTGCATTTGCAATGACTGTGGGAATCATGTTTGGTACATTCTCGTCAATATTTATTGCAACGCCTGTTGCTTACGAATTGATACAGTACAGGCAAAAAGCAAAAACAAAAGTTGTGAAGCCCGAACTGTTGAAACGATAATGTTTTTAATTGATAATATTTAAGCAGTTGAACTGTCGATTTTTTCGGCAGTTCTTTTTTTATCATTAAGGAGAAACTGTTTACTCTTGAATGGTAATCATAACATGCGAAAATTTTATTAGACGTTTAGCAGGCGGCGGCGTTCCCTCATGTCATTATCCAAAATCGGAGTTGTCGGCAGCCTTTGATTTTTCTCTTCTTTTATATTTGATTTTAATTAAAAAAAGAAAAAATATTTAAAAAATTCTTGCATAATTTAAAAACTGTTTTATATCTTTGTAATATTTTTTATAAAAAATTAAGCAAATATTAATGAATAAAACGTGTGAAAATACTAAAATTGTTGATAAAAAAACCGATGAATATTTGGCGGTTTCGAATATTTTGCTAACACACACACACACACACACACACACACACACACACACACACACACACACACACACACAACATCAACAGGTCTGCATAATTATAACGCGCGCGGAATATAAAAAAACTTTTTTTAATAAGATAGATCCCGCAAACTCAAATTGCAGGAATTTCTCAATAAAAATTTTTTCCGCCATTTCGCAGTTTACACTCGCCTTTATAGATTATTGGAATACTCGAGGCTGTCGGCTTTCGACTGTTTCGTGTTTTTATCATATTAACAATAAAATAAAATATAAAAAATTATGGCAACAATTTTACACAAAATCAAGGCGTATTTGTACAGCAATGCGCTGACCGACAACCCTAACGACTATATTGCGAGGGTAAGTTCGGAACGCTCGCTGAGCGTAAATGACATTTGCGAATCGGCAATAACGCGCGGCGGCGCTGATATTTCGGCTGCGGCTATGGAACACGCCGTAAACCTGTGGCTTAAAGAAATGGGTTACCGTCTTTGCGACGGATTTTCGATTAATACGGGCTGGTTTACGGCGAGCACCCACATCAAAGGCGTGTTTGACAGTCCAAACGAACATTTTGACCCCGAAAAACACACTGTCCTGTTTGAGTTTCAGCAGGGCTCGCTTCTGCGCAGGGAACTTGAATCAATAAGCGTGGACATACTCGGAGTTGCCGATTCGGCTCTGCGCATTTTGCAGGTTACGGATGTCAAAACAGGCTCGGTGAACGACATCCTCACGCCCGACCGCAACCTCAAAATCAGCGGTAACAAAATCAAAATTGCGGGCGACAATGCGGCTAACGGCGTGTACTTTGTAAACCAAACCACGCAGGAACGCACTGCCGTAGATGCTTCGGACATCGTAACAAACAACCCTTCGGAGTTGATAATTGTGATTCCCGCGCTGACGGCGGGAACGTATTCGCTGGAGATTGCAACGCAGTATGCGGTAGGCGCCTTACTGAAAGAGCCAAGAACGGCAATCTTCGACAAACCTCTGACGGTACAGTGATTAACAGTCAAAGACCTTTTGTCCGTACAGTCAAAGACCTTTTGACAGCACAGCCAAAGACCTTTTGACAGCACAGCCAAAGACCTTTTGACAGCACAGCCAAAGATCTTTTGACTGAACGGAACAGGAGGCAGGATTAAATCTAACGGCGGAACCCGAAAAGCCGGAACAGAGTAGGGATTTTTTACAGAACGTATTTTTTTAATTGTAAAAACAGTGAAATCTTTAGTTTGTAATTTTTTAATATGGAATTTTATGAAAAGAATGAATCTGAGACGAATACTTTTAGTTCCGGTATTCCTGTTTGCAACAATGGCAGCAGTGCCGGCGCAAACCACAGCCGCAAAAAAAACAGACCGGGACAAAAGCGGCTTAAAAGGTAAGGTGAAAAGTGCGGAAATGATTACTTACGAAACAATAAACAAATTCGGCGAACTTACCAAAGGAGAGATAAATGAGCATACATTAGTAAAATATGATGCTAAAGGGAATGGGACTGAATATAATAAATATAACTCCGGTGGCAGTTTAATTGAAAAACAGACTTACAAATACGACGCCAAAGGGAATATGACTGAATATAATAAATATAACTCCGGTGGCAGTTTAATTGAAAAACAGACTTACAAATACGACGCCAAAGCGAACATGGTTGAATATAATGCATATAACTCCGATGGCAGTTTAGATTGTATAAATACTTACAAATACGATGACGGAGGGAACAAGATTGAACAGAATCAATTTTGCCCGAACAAAAGATTATCCTGGAAGTGGAACTGGAGTAAAACCTGGAAATATAATGCTAAAGGGAAGGTGATTGAACATAATAACCCTGTAACTTCTCCCGATGGCAATTTAATGGCAAAACAGACTTGGGAATACGATGCCACCGGAGAAAATGCGATTGAATATAATAAATATAACCCCGATGGCAGTTTAGATTATAAAAATACTTGGAAATATGACGGCAGAGGAAATATGATTGAACAGAATGTATATAGTTCCAATGGCAGTTTACATCATAAAAATACCTGGAAATATGACGACAGAGGCAACCGGATAGAGGAAAACCGGTATAACTCCGGTGGCAGTTTAGAACATAAAGAGACTCGGGAATATGACAACAAAGGGAATACGGTTAAAATGACTGAGTATAAAGGCGAAGTAAGTATTGCCACAAAAATTATTGAGCAAATCATAGAATATTATGAATAAAAAAAATAAAAAAATGAAACGTATAATATTATTAACATTATTCGCAGCAGCGATGGCAGTATGCGGCGTAGCCCAAACCGCAGATTTGAAAGGCAAAGTGAAAAGCATAAGAGTAATCCCTTATGAAGCAAGGGAAGAGTCCGGATATCTTACCAAAGAGTATATAAGCGAATGGGAATATAATTACATGATTAAATATAATGACAAAGGTTATATGACAGACCGGATATACTACAAATACGACGGCAGTTTAGAAAGTAGAAATACATATACTTATAAATATGACGCGCAGAGCAACATGACAGAGAAGTACAGGTATGACTCAAACGGCAGTTTAGATGAGCAAATAAAATACAAATATGACGCCAAAGGCAAGATGACAGAGTCCAGCGTGTATAATTCGGACGGCAGTTTGAGGTATAAGTACACTTATAAATATAACGCACAGGGCAAAATAACAGAGCAAAACAGATATAAACCGGACGGCAGTTTATTCGACAAATATACTTACAAATATGACGCTAATGGAAATCGAACAGAAACGAACGATTATAATTCGGACGGCAGTTTAAGGAGTAAAGAAACTTCTAAATATGATACCGGAGGCAACGAGATAGAATATAACAGGTATAAATCAGACGGCAAATTAAACAGGAAAGGTACTTTTAAATACAGATATGATAATAAGGGCAACTGGATTGAACAGACAGCATATTACGACTCGGATGCTCCGATTATCATTGAACGTACAATAGAATATTATGAATAAAATGAATAATGAAACAATAAAAATGAAAACAATTTTAACAATTCTAATGCTTTGCGGGGTTTGCTGCGGCAATGCGCAAAAAAACGACGTAGAAAACGACGGTTTGAAAGGCAACGTTAAAACAGTTAAATATGACGTGTATCAGGCGTCGGTTACCGCCGCCGGCGTTGTTCCGGGTGAAAAAACAGAGGACACCAAAAGCCATTACTGGAGGTCATACGACCGCAACGGAAACTCGCTTCACAGTGTATATTACCGTAAAGACGGGACAAAGTATTCCGAATATATTTACGGCAACGGTAAACTGATACGGTATAACATGTATAACGATTATGAAGAAATATACGAATATATTCAATATGAATATAACAGCAGGGGGAAACCCGTTTTAGAAAGCACTTACGAAAATGGCGACGAGGATGAATTTCGCACGGGATTTTATGGCAATAAACAAACAGCCAATACCATTTACGGACACTTGGATAGAACGTGCGAATATACATACGACGCCAATGACAGGGTTATAAAAAAAATGTATAAATCGTATGATTATAAAAATGAACTTTCCTTTCAGAGCCTCGCAGAATATACGTATGACAGTGCAGGCAAAATGACCGGTAAATATGAACGCAGGGCATTTAATAAACACAGCAACGGCGTTGAAGAAAGATGTACTTATACCTATGACGCCAAAGGGAAACTGGTGGAAGAAATTATTTATACCCGTCATGGCAGTAATTATGACAAACCCATGAACAGAAAATATTATTACGACGCCAATGACCGGTTGATCCTGAAAGAACAGTATTATCCACCCGGCAAAAAATCACGAAGCGAAACATATACCCGCGACAGCAACGGTAGAACCGTTAAATATGAAGTATGGGACAGCAGCAGCAGGTTGAATGCAACAGATATTGTAAACCGGGACTACAGCGGCACGGAAATAGACGAATGTAGCTATGATGATAAAGGGAATATCGTAGCAAGGACACTGACAGATAAAAACGGCGTTATACAAAAAGTTGAAATAACATACGAATACGACGCACACGGGAACATAATAAAAAATATTCAGAAATACAGCCGGAATAATGAGCCTTTTAAGTACAGTTTAATTTGTATACAGGAAATAGAATATTATTAATTATTAAACAGCGTACTCGACACGGGCGATATTTGCAGGCAGGAAATAATTTCCACAATAAAAAACGTTTCGGGCTAACGCCCTCGCAATGACGAAAAAAAATAAATTAAAAATTAAAATACAATGAAAAAGAGTATCAATTTATCAGGCTTAATACTGCTGACAGCAGTATGTATTTTTGCTTCGGCGGCAACAGTATATGCTAATGAACAGATTGTTATGAAAACAGCTGGAGATTATGTATCCTTTAACATAACAAGAAATTGTGTAGAGAGAATAGATTGGGGAGACGGAACAACGGCGACACTTTACGACTCGGATTACTCGAATAACGAGATTAACAGTTTTACACATAAGTATTCGGATAAAAGATCGCGCACAATTGTTATAACAGCCAAAGCCTCTATTTACACGTTTGTTTGCATAAACGGAGATTTAACAAGTTTGGACGTAAGTAAATGTCTGCATTTGGGTTATCTAACTTGCCGCAAAAATCAATTAACGAGTTTGGATATAGACAAATGTACGGAGTTAGAAGATTTAGATTGCGCCGAAAATCAATTGACGCAATTAGATATTAATGCCTGTCCGAAACTGAGATCTTTGTCTTGTTACAACAATTCATTAACATATCTGGATTTGAGCAAAGCCGCTGCATTGAAGACATTCAACTGCGACAAAACCCGGATATCCAGTATAGATTTACGTAAACTTCCTGCACTGACAGGTTTATCTTGCAGCGGCACGCCAATATCGGAACTGCATATTGAGCATTGCCCGTTGCTTAAGTATCTGTATTGTTCCGGAACGCGACTGCAACAGCTCGATTGCAACGCCTGTCCGCAGTTGGAAAAACTGGATTGCAGCAGAATCCCGATACATTATTTATATGTTGACAAATGTACAGAATTGAAGGAACTTAATTGCAGCGAAACGGAACTGTACAGTTTGGATGTACGGGGAAACACAAAATTGTATAAACTAATAGTATTCAAATGCAAAATGTTGCAGGAACTGCGGTACGACCGCGATAGAATAATATCAGCGGGTAACGGTTATGGTGTTGTCAATGATTCGGACTGTCCATTACTGCCTAAACCAAATCCGCAAGGCACAATTTCGATAAATATGCGCAACGCTAACAACGGCAACACAATTGTTATCATAAATGATTTCGACAATAAGGGTTTTTACATAGATGCGGAAAACTTTGAAGGCAAGGACTGGCAATTTGTAAAAATTGGTGCAACAAAAGGATTGGGTCACATGTACCGCCCCATAGGTTACTATATACAGACATACAAGCCGAAATGGTCAGACCGCGTATCGGTAACTCCCGGGTATGGATATATCGCCCGCTGCCGTTACGGCGCTTGGCATGGTTACCTTATAATATATGTTGTAAGGGAAATAATAAGCGCCGAAGATGGAAAATCTGTCATAGGTGCGGAGATAGATTATGTGGAAAACGGAAAGTATCCAGTAAGAGTGCAGTAATTTCAACGGCGGAACCCGAAAAGCCGGAACAGAGTAGGGATTTTTTAACAGAAGTATTTTTTTAATCATTTAACAGTTGCGCCCGACACATATCAGGGATTATAAAATGAAAAAACTGTATCTACTCTTTGTGATGTTCGCGGCGGCGCGATTAGGGCTTGAAGAATGTCAGAACTGGCTGCGGGATAACGGGTATAGCTGGTAGAATAAATAATTTAATCGGGATACGTAATACGGATTACATAATACAATTAATAAATAACAAATTAAAAAAATAAATAAAATTACAAAAATAATGAAAAGAATATTTTTATTTCAAATGTTAATTGCATTGTTTTTATGCAGCAACATCGTATTTGCCCAGGAAACAAATACAAAAGAATACAAAGAGACGGAAGCGACCGTCAAAAAAGAAATAAAAGAGATGTATGCCAAAGCGTTGAAATCCGAAAAAACAGATAAGGAAGAAGCGATAACCCTGTATAAAGAGGTTGTTTTGCGAGATTCTGAGTTTGCAGACGCATATTTGAGGCTGGCGTATATTTACGAAAAAGATGTGGATGGGTACGATTCTGCTTCGGCGGCAGTATCTTTTTACAAAAAATATCTGGAATTAAAACCAAAAGATTTTAACGCCGAAATGATAAAAGTTAAGATTTTATTGATGGAAGAAAAGTTAAAAAATATTGATAAAAATTCCAAAATTGAAGAAACTGTTGTTTTAAAAAGCGTACCGTTTGAAAATACGGACGTTTTCGACAATGTTGATCTTACCGAAGATTATTTGAAAGGGCGTTGGGTATCAGATTTATTCAGTCTTGACGATGGTCGTGAAACGTGGATAATCGACATAGACGTTGACAGTAAAGAAATAAAGGCTAAAATTTATTCCGTATCAGCCATTGCCAGAGCATCGCTCTTACGTTATTTTTCGCAAAATCAAAACGGAAACAGTTATTTGGATGCGCTTGTAACATACAATGCGGATGTGGCAATAGAAGATGGCGAATTGAACTTTAAATATGAAATAGACCATCATTACAAACCCAAAACAGTTGCGGTAACAAAAGGTGGTTCTTTAATTAAATTTGTCAATCTGTTTATCAAAGATGGAAGCACAGTTTCTAATCTTTTCAGCAAACTGAACGATTTGGAAGATGGAATTCATGACGCGAAGGCAACCGAATGGAATGCAAACATAAACAGTATGGAAGTGCATACTAAAGCATTTTATGAATTTAATCTGACACCTGTAAAGGCAGGATTAAAAGGCAGGGTGAAAATATTCAGGGAGCAGGAAATGGAAAAAGGCAAAAATGTTTTGGTTGATGAAAAAATGGAATGTATTCTGTTTAAGGTTAATCCCGGTTACGCCGGATTTACATTTGCCAGACCTGTTGAAGATAAGGAAATAATTAAGAGAAAAACAAATACTCATAAAAAGTTGATTGATATTTATACAAAAGAATCGAAAACAGACAGCAATGCTATGAATGATTTGGGTTATTTACATTTGAACTGTTTTTACTGGCTTGAAAATTCATCAACTTCAATGCAGTATGATTCTTACTGGAAAAAGGCATTAAGCTTTTTCGAAGAAGCGGCAAAACAAAACAATACTGTTGCCATGCGAAATCTGGCATTAATGTACAGGAGAGGCTTGGGGCTTAAACAAAGAGATGTTGTCAAGGCAATATCATTGTACGCAAAGGCAGCCGAACTTGGCGACAGCGACGCAATGACCGAACTTGCGGCTCTTTATCTGGGAAACGAACATACCGATTATGAAAAAGCAAAAGAATTGTGCAGAAAAGCGGCAGAGCAGGGCAATTCCAATGCACTGTGCGAAATGGGCTGGATGTTTACCGAAGGAATCGGAGTAGCCAAAAATTACGCAGTCGCTATGGATTATTATGTAGAAGCAGCCAACAAAGGAAATACCACCGCGCTGAACGCTATTGCCAATGCCTATAAAAACGGTTACGGAATTGACAGAAATTATACCGAAGCTTTTAGCCTGTATATGAAATCGGCAAAGCAGGGAGACAGAGATGCAATGTACGAACTGTCGAGCATGTATCTGACAGGATTAGGCGTTGAAAAAGATTTTTTTGAAGCAATGAACTGGCGGCGGCGAATGTTCGAAACAGCGATACACAGCCATATAGGAGTATCGATAAGCGCAATACCTTATAATTTCATAGTTTATAATAATAACGACCTGTAAAAATGAAAGCGTTTTTGAAAATATCTGTTTTATCCTGTTGCCTGATGATTTTATGCACGAAACTTGTTACCCAAAGTTATGGTCAAAATATCGTCGGCGAAATATTCAAAACAGTGGGACAATTTAAACAGAACATAACAAACAGTATCAGGAATTACGCCAACAGTCTTAAATGGAAAATTACTGCAACGCAGGAAAAAATATACGAATTACAGATACAGGATATGATAACGGTTGATTTACCGGACGAGCAAGCATGTCTGTCAGTTATTGATCTGTTTAGAGAAGAATGTTCAAAATATCTTGAGAAAGTGAAAAAGAAAGCGGAAAGAAATCTGAAGGAAACGGAAAAAAATCTGAATAATGCGCCCAAAGAAGGAAAAGAAGGAAAAAATGCAATAAGAAAAATACGTAATTTAATAGATAAGATTAAAATGCAACAAACACTAGAGGAATTGATTAAGAGCGGAGCCATCCGGTATAATCCAAAACCGAATCCGTCATATTCTCCTAAACCTCCCGATGAGGAAAACGATCCGCCACAACTCAGAACATATATTGGCAAGAATACTACAGATATTATTAAAGACAACAAAAATATAGGTATAGCAGGCAAAGAAAGGAATGAAAAAAAAGAAAAGACTGTATTGGCAAATAACCTTTCAGAAAATAATGACACAAAAAAAATAACGGATAGCGATATCAGGGATATTACGGAAACATGTTTAAGTAAAAAAACATACTCTTCGCTGTGCGATTGTTTTCGGAACCATTATCAGAGTGCAACTGGCAAAGATAAAATGAGATTGAACCCCAAAGAAAAAGATGTAAAAGAATATAATGATTTTTTGGAGAAAGTATCAGAAATCAGCGCCAGTATGCATCAAGAACTCAAATATGCAGAGATAGCAATGCTTGCAAACCATGCGTATAATCCAACAAAACCACTGGCAGACGGATGGGAGCTGATAACCTCTGAAAATTTAAAAAATATTGACGAAACTGTTATTAATTTATTCTTGGAAAAATACAATAAAAAAGAAGATGGAAGCCAATATGACGGATTTAATGCTCAAATATATTATAACGATAAGACAAATGAATACGTATTATCATTTAGAGGGTCGGAATTTCCTACCAAAGATATGTTAGACTGGGTTACCAATTACAGTCAGGCAATAGGATCTGATGAATATAGAAAACAATATGTCAAAGCACAAAACCTGGCATTAATATTACAGAAAACATGCAAGGACTGTAAGATTTCAATCACAGGACACTCGCTTGGCGGCGGGCTTGCAAGCGCCGCAGGTTTGGTAACAGGGTTGCCTACCTATACTTTTAACGCGGCAGGTCTGCATAAAAATACCGTTGATGACTTTGACAATAAAGTAAAAAATTCAAATATCAAGGCGTATTATTCGGATGATGACATACTAAGTCAAGCACAGTATGGAAGATATTCAGATATTGTACTATCAAATCCTAAAGTAGCAGGTGCTATTGTTGGAGCAGAATTGTTAGGAGGAAAAGGAACAATAAAAAATATAGTAGATAAAGGAGGAAAAGGGTTAATAGAGGGAGCACGAGGAGGGTCAGGGAAACAAGCTGCATTAACAGGATTAACAAGATTAATACAAGGAATAAAGCAAGAGTCATCAACGAGAACAGGATTAGTAGCAGGAGCAGTAGCAGGAAAACTAATTGAATTATCTGCCGAATTTTCCAATTCTGAATCGGAAACTGTAAAAGGCGAAATATTAAGGCTTATAGAAGTTGCTGCAGAAGCAGGAATTAATGCGATAACAAATGAATTGGAAGACATAATGGAACAGTTTCATCTGCCGTCTGCCGTTGGAGAAAGAATAAAAATAGGAACAACAGGACAGGGGCATTTTATGGATGGCCATTTTATGGATGGCATAGAAGACAAATTAAAAAAAGAAAAAGAACTGTTTGAACGAAACGTTGATTTACAGCAACAATTAAAAGATTGTATGATATGATACCATCAAAATGATAATGATTCGTTTTTGATAGGATCCTGGTTACCTTGGTAATAATGCAAAAGAAGAAAGAAAAAATTTATTCATTATATTAAGGTCAATAATAATTTACAATTAAATTAAACGCAAATGAGTAATAGTCAATGACTTTAAATTAATTTAAATGTCTATAATTGAAAATATTTATCAGTCCTTATATAATTTAATTGCCGAAGCGGGTTTAAAATTAAAAAGCCCTGCAAATACAAGGCTTTTAATATAATTTGTTATTATGATTTTTACATCATTCCACCCATGCCGCCCATGCCTGGCGCACCTCCCATCGGAGCGGGATTTTCTTCTTTCTTTTCTGCCAGAATACACTCGGTTGTCAAAAACATTCCTGCAACAGATGCTGCGTTTTCAAGTGCTATGCGCGTAACTTTAGTCGGATCTATAACGCCTGCTTCGTAAAGGTCTTCGTAAACGTTTGTGCGTGCATTGTAGCCAAAACTGCCTTTGCCTTCCTTTACTTTTTGTATTGCGATTGAGCCTTCAACGCCTGCATTTTCGGCAATTATGCGAAGAGGTTCTTCGATTGCGCGTTTCACAATCTGGATACCTGTATTTTCGTCTTCGTTTTCGCCTTTAAGGTTTTCGAGTTCCTGAATTGCGCGGATATAAGCCACGCCGCCGCCGGCAACTATACCTTCTTCGGCTGCTGCGCGCGTTGCGCTTAAAGCATCTTCTACGCGGTCTTTCTTTTCTTTCATTTCAACTTCGCTTGCTGCGCCAACGTAAAGAACTGCAACGCCGCCTGACATTTTTGCAAGACGTTCCTGAAGTTTTTCACGGTCGTAGTCGGATGTTGTAAGCGACATTTCCGTACGGATCTGTTCTACGCGTTTTAAAATTTCTTCTTTTTTGCCCGTGCCGTTTACTATGGTTGTATTTTCCTTGTCGATAGTTATTTTTTCGCATGAACCGAGCATGTCAAGGCTTGCAGATTCCAGTTTTAATCCGCGTTCTTCGCTTATAACCGTGCCGCCTGTAAGTATGGCGATATCTTCGAGCATTGCTTTGCGGCGGTCGCCGAATCCGGGCGCTTTTATTGCTGCGATTTTAATTGTGCCGCGAAGTTTGTTTACTACAAGCGTTGTCATTGCTTCACCGTCAACATCTTCGGCAATTATAAGCAGCGAACGTCCGTTTTGAGCAATAGGTTCCAATATCGGAAGAAGGTCTTTCATTGTCGAAATCTTTTTATCTGTCAGCAGGATATAAGGATTTTCAAGAACGGTTTCCATCTTTTCAGGATTTGTGATGAAGTATGGAGATATATAACCGCGGTCGAACTGCATGCCTTCAACAATTTCGACTGTTGTGTCTGTTCCTTTGGCTTCTTCAACGGTGATAACTCCTTCTTTTTTCACTTTGCTGAACGCTTCGGCAATAAGTTTCCCTATTGTTGTGTCGTTGTTGGATGACACTGTTGCTACCTGTTCGATTTTTTCGATATTGTTGCCTACTTCCTGAGTTTGTTTTTTCAGGCTTTCGACAACGGCAATCACAGCCTTGTCGATTCCGCGTTTCAAATCCATCGGATTGGCTCCTGCCGTAACATTTTTCAGTCCAACATTGATTATCGACTGAGCCAGAACGGTTGCCGTTGTTGTTCCATCGCCGGCGTTATCGGCTGTTTTTGAAGCAACTTCGCGCACCATTTGCGCACCCATGTTTGTAAAACGGTCATCCGACTCAATTTCTTTTGCTACCGTAACTCCGTCCTTGGTAATTTGCGGAGCGCCGAATTTTTTGTCAATAACAACGTTACGACCTTTTGGTCCCAATGTAACTTTTACTGCATTTGCGAGCATGTCAACACCTTCTTTTAAAAGGTTGCGCGCTTCGATATTAAATTTTATTTCTTTTGCCATAATTTTTATGTTTATGATTAAATTTTAATAATTAATTTGAATTAAACTATTGCCAAAATATCGCTTTGTTTCATTATAAGATAATCAACACCATCGATATTAATTTCAGTGCCGGCATATTTTCCATAAAGCACTTCATCGCCTGTTTTAACTTCCATAACAACATCTTTTGTACCGTTGCCGATAGCAACAATAATTCCGCGTTGCGGTTTTTCCTTTGCCGTGTCGGGAATATAAATTCCGCTTGCAGTTTTTTCTTCGGCAGCTTTCGGTTCTACTACTACTCTGTCTGCCAATGGTTTAATGTTAATTTGTTTACTCATATTGATTTTATTTTAAATTAATTTTATTTGTTTGTTTATAATTATTTTTTCCTGTTTGGTAAACTATCATAAAGTATGCCAAAGTATTTTCTGACAGAAATACGGAAATTTTTTCAGGAAATTGCATTTATTTCATGTCAAAAAATGACATATTGTCGGTTTTTGCATATTTCTGCAAAAAAAAGTGAACCATAAGTTCAATCTCATAAAATTGCCTGCAATAAATTTCAACATTTCCGTATTTTTGCAACAGACATATTTTCAGCATAATATTTATGACAATTAAAATATTGTCAATATTTATTAATAAAATTTTGCTTTTCGGATAAAACAGCAGAACGCTTACCGATGGTAGCGTTCAATTCGAATAATCTTGCTTGTATGCAATTAAAAAATTTGGTAGTGTCTCAAATTGTATGGTTAATTATTTCCATAAATTCCGGTTTTGTAATAAAATTTTTCAATATACATTCCAATAATATTGTCATGTATTTGTTCATTCTTTGAAAA
>JAISOH010000061.1 GCA_031275825.1 Prevotellaceae bacterium
TTTTCAAAGAATGAACAAATACATGACAATATTATTGGAATGTATATTGAAAAATTTTATTACAAAACCGGAATTTATGGAAATAATTAACCATACAATTTGAGACACTACCAAATTTTATTACAAAACCAGAATTTATGGAAATAATTAACCATACAATTTGAGACACTACCAAATATTGATGTTATGTTATCTGCCGGTTTTTATTTGTAAGGTGCGGTTGATCAATTCAATATCCTTACCAAAATGCTTGCTGATGATGCTTCAATTCGCAATATTCCC
This sequence comes from Prevotellaceae bacterium, assembly GCA_031275825.1. Lineage (GTDB taxonomy): Bacteria > Bacteroidota > Bacteroidia > Bacteroidales > UBA932 > JAIRKV01. Next base: position 283 of record JAISOH010000061.1, read on the forward strand.
TGCACATTTGCAATTCCGTTAATGTTGATTTTTCCATCATGGCAAAGCAGTTTCCAGCGACCTTCAAGCAGTTTGAAATCAACAGCATTGCGATTTCCGTTTAATATTACAACGATGTCTTCCCATGCATTATTATTTGCGTATCCGTCAATAAGATAAGCAATGAAACTGTTTGAGGTTTTTATGAATTTAAGATTTTTTCTAACTTCGTTTGCCGAGTTCATTCTGAATGCCGAATACGATTTTCGCAATTCTATCAATCCTTTACAGTAGTTGAAAACATCTTTGTATTTTGACTTGTTCGACCAGTTTATTTGATTGATTTCATCGGGCGATTTAAATGTGTTGTGAATACCTTTTTTATTTCTGCAAATTTCTTCGCCTGCATAAATAAACGGTATTCCCTGCGAAGTAAAAACGGCGGTTTGCGCAAGTTTGTTAAATCGAAGAAGTTCGCAATCTGTTGCATTTGCCGGTGCGGTTTCTTTCAGTTTGTCCATAAGGCAAAAATCGTCGTGGCATGAAACATAATTGATTAATTGCGTTGGCGCATTTGTATAAGCCTGATTTGCATATTTGACTTTTGAATAATCAACATGGTGATGTTTTATTGCTCCTGTAATTCCTGCTTTCAGGCTTTCTTCGTGTCCGCAGATGCCTGAAACAAAGCCGCCGATTTTCGGATTATACCAGTTTCCGCGCAGGGCATCGCGGATATCATCGCAAAAAACGGCAATATTATTCAGTTGTCTTGCATTACGTTTTACAGCACGCAAATCTTCGGAAAGAGGCGATTCGTTTGCCGTCCATCCTTCTCCGTAAATAAAAATCGAAGTATCAATCCGGTTGAGAGCCGCACGTACTTCATTCATTGTTTTGATGTCGTGAATTCCCATCAAATCGAAACGAAAGCCATCGATATGATATTCCGTAGCCCAATATTTTACCGAATCGACAATATATTTACGCATCATTTGGCGTTCGCTTGCAGTTTCGTTAAAACATCCGGAAGCATTACTCCACGAACCGTCTGCCTTGTATCTGTAAAAATATTTTTGAGCAGTAAGAAATAAATTAGAATTTTCATTAAAAAAGGTATGATTGAAAACTACATCCATTATAACGCGAAATCCGTTGCTGTGCAATGATTTTACCATTTCTTTAAATTCACGTATCCGCGTTTTTGGCTCGTATGGATTTGTGGAATATCCGCCTTCGGGCAAATTGTAATTTTGAGGATCGTAACCCCAATTATATTTGTTTTCGTCAAGTTTTGTTTCGTCTATTGATGCAAAATCGAATACGGGCAATAAATGTATGTGCGTGATACCAAGATCTTTCAAATGATCTGTTCCTGTTTTTTCGCCTTCAGGCGACACTGTTCCGTTTTCGGTAAACGACAGAAATTTTCCTTTATTTGTTATTCCCGATGTCGGCGAAATCGAAAAATCGCGTATGTGAACTTCATAAATAATAATGTCGGCAAAACTTTTAAGTTCCGGTTTCTTGTCGTTTTCCCAATTTTCGGGATTTGTTTCCGAAAAATCAATTATTGCGGCTCTGTTTCCGTTAACTCCTGCAGCTTTTGCCCATATTCCCGGAGTTTCGGCAAGCCACCTGTCGTTTATTTTTACCTGAAAAGTATAAAATTTGCCTTTCAAATCTCCAACTGTTTTATAAATCCATGTTCCGTTTTTATCGGGTTGCATTATACATGTTTCAACGGGTTTGCCGTTTAGTCCTTCGTTGTAAATATTAAGTTTCACGCTGTTTGCGGCAGGCGACCAGAATCTGAATTTTGAACATTTTGTCGAATAGGTCAAACCCAAATCATCTCCACTGTACACGGGATAATCGTCAAACGAATTATATACGGACTTATTGTCAATCATTGCTTGTTTATAAATTTTTTAAGAATATTACAGCGCAAAAATAGTTATCTTTGTCGAAATTTAAATAAATATGAAAAAACTTGTTTTTGCAACAAACAATCAACACAAGGTTGATGAAATTCGTTATTTGCTTGGTTCTGTATGCGATATATGCAGTCTTGCAGATTTGGATTTTACCGGAGACATTCCCGAAAATCAGACTGCGCTCGAAGGAAACGCTCTCGAAAAAGCCCGGTTTGTTTATAAAAAATTCGGATTGCCGTGTTTTGCCGACGATACTGGTTTGGAAATTGATGCGCTTGGCGGCGAACCCGGAGTTTTTTCGGCAAGATATGCAGGCGAAGAAAAAAATTCATTGAGCAACATAGAAAAAGTCCTTACCAAAATGCATGATATTGACAACCGCCGCGCACGTTTTCGTTGCGTCATTGCATTGATTATCGACTGCAATGAACATATTTTTGAAGGAGCAATAAGCGGAGAAATTCTTCGTTTGCCTGTTGGCGATTTCGGTTTCGGCTATGATTCTGTTTTCAAAGCGGATGGATATGATGTTTCGTTTGCGCAAATGACTCTCGCCGAAAAATCGAAAATCTCGCATCGCGGCAAAGCGCTGGAAAAATTGATGGATTTCCTAAAAAAGTCTTTCCCGCTTCAAAAAAAGCAGTAAATATACATTATAGAATCTTGTAAAATGAAGAAAGTTTTTATCATATTGGCAAGCATATTACTTTTTACTTCCTGTTTTGAAAAACGGCCACGATTTCATTCCGATTCGTTTAAAGCAGTTTTTTACGGCAAAGTAACAAGTACGGAAATTCGCGAATCTGACGGTATTACAGTATCAAGTCCCGATGGTGCATACTACATTGCCGACAACCGTAAAAGTTATATTGTTACAATAGAAGACAGTACCGGCAATCAAGAAAAGTTCCATGTGATTGATTTTTACGATTATGCAGATGCACGCAAAGACAGAGAATTGAAAGAAGAATATGCACAACAAAAACGTTCTCGAAAAGAATATAAAAATTATATAAACAACAAAAAAAAGTCGCAAATTGGTCAGTCCCAAATGGTTTTCATTTATGAAAAACCTGGCAGCGTCCGCGGTAATGTTAAAAAATGGCGTCGGGGCAAGTTTCTTTCAACAAAAAAATTAAATAACAAAGAGAAAAGAGAAATTTATGAAATGTTGTACAAATAATGATAATTTAACTGTAAATATATTTATGCGATATGAAAAAAAATATTGTTTTAATGATAATTTTAGCATATATTTCTTCTTGCAGTGAACGACAGTCTTTCAGTGCAGATATGTTTGAAACGGTTTTCGAAAGTATTAAACCTCTTGAGCAACTAACAAATCAATTCGAGATTGCAAATAGCAGCAATAAGGTTGAACCTCAAACCGAATCGTTTACGCCGGTTGCGGTACCGTTCGGACAATATGCGGAATCGTTTGACAATGCCGATGGCGTGTTCATTTGCAACTCTCGTGCGTGCGACAGCCCGGTTCTCCAACTTCTCTTGCTTCGACAGCGGATGAAATTCTTCCGGCTTGTAATTTTTGATATTATCGTATTTCATATTACAAACGTACTTCGATTATTGTAGTTTCGCAAGAGGTCTAATAAAAAATGCTCTTTCCAAATTTCTGAAAAGAGCATTTTTACATTAATAAATCTGTATCAATTAATATGTATGTTCATTTTCTTCCATTTCCTTACTTGTGATTTTACGTATATCAAGTGCGCGCCATGCATACACTATGTAAGCCAAAACCAGAGGAATTAAAATAGAAACATAAGCCATTGTTTTCAGCGTAAATACGCTTGAACAGCTGTTGCTTATTGTCAAAGAACTTTGCATATCTTTCAATGATGGATAATATGCGGTATTATTCCAGCCTGCGCACAGCAACAATGCCAAAACTGTCAGCACTGTTCCTGTTCCTGCAAACCAGATGCCTTTCTTCCATGTCGAACACAGTATTGTTTTACCGATTCCGAATAATACGCCTACAACTCCCAACAACAATACAGCAAGCACTACAGGCATTTGTATAAAATTGTGAAGATATTTGTAAGGTTCTTTAAATATTTCTTGTGTTTCCGGATTTAGTGCAAATCCTTCCTGTATCAGCAAATGAACAAAAAAAGTGAGGAAAAATACGAGGAAAAATACTGTTTCGATAATCAACTGTTTGCGTGATTTTTTCTGTATTTCATCATCGTTTATGTTGTTTACAAAATAAAGTAAAGCCAGCACTCGCGACAGAAAAAATACAGACAGTCCAAGCAAAACGTTCCATATTACAAAGGCAGCCTCAAGCCCGTGCCATGCTGTTTTCCATGATGAAATTACAGGACCCGCAAGATTGGTAAGATTTTGTTTTTCTACAACGAAATTTGCTCCGTTGAAAAATGTTCCTACTGCCGCTCCCAATAAAACCGGACCTAAAATGCCGTTTATTACAAGGAATATCTGATAAGTTTTCTTTCCTAACAGGTTTCCGTGTTTTGCTTGATATTCGTACGATACGGCTTGCAATACAAAGCAAAGCAATATCAAAATCCAAACCCAGTAAGCGCCGCCGAAACTTGTTGAATAAAACAGCGGGAACGAAGCAAAAAACGCTCCGCCGAAAGTAACCAGAGTTGTAAATGTAAATTCCCATTTACGACCTGTAGAGTTCAACAGCATTTTTTGCTGTATCTGATTTTTTCCTATGGTGAAAAGCAGCGACTGTCCGCCTTGCACAAATAGCAGGAATACCAATAACGCTCCTAACAGAGATACTAAAAGCCACCAATAGTGCTGTAAAAATGTGTATGTTGCATCCATAACCGTTTAATTTTTATTGTTCGTTAATTTGAGGTCCTTTTTTTATTGCATTTATCAATATTTTCAATTCGGCAACAAGCAGAATCGTAAACAGTACAAGGAAAATAAAGAATGTCAGAATTACCGATCCTGTCGATAATTGAGATATGGCTGCCGATGTCGGTAATATATCCTGAATAGCCCACGGCTGACGACCTACTTCGGCAACTACCCAACCTGCCTGTCCTGCAAAAATTGCCAGAAAAATAGAAATCAAGCATGTCCATTGCAGCCAGCGTTTGTTTTCAAATTTTCTTTTATAAGAGCAATACGTTGAAAAAGCAAATAGAAGCAGCAGGAACGAGCCGAGTATAATCATTACTCTGAACGCATAAAATGTAAGACTTACAGGAGGAATCAAATCTTTCGGCTCTTTAATGTATCCGTAACCGAAATACTTGAAATTTTCATCCAGCAATTTGCGCGATTCTGCAATTTTGGTTTGAATTTCGGTTTTTTTATTGGCAAACATTTCGTCAACTGTCAGCGCTTGAGAAGCCGCAGCATCTTCAGATGTTAATTCTTCGTTGTTGTCAATTTCTGCTGCCATTGCAAGTTTTATACTGTCGGCTTTGCGTTCGTACAATATGCTGTCGGCTTTTACTGCATGGTAATCCGACAAAGATGATACTGCAGTTTTTCCTCTTTCTATTTTTTCTTTAGCCGACAAGGCTATGCTTCCGTCTTTCAAATGATAACCTCCGTCGAGTATGTTTTTTATTCCCGGCACGTAAGCGTTGAATTTCCCAAAAGACAGGTATGATAAAAATTTTGGTATGGGAACATCTATTTTGAATAAAAACGCATCTTTATCATCGTTATATTCTTCCTTACTTGGATTTAATATCCCTACTCCAACTAAATTTACACCTTCGCCTCCTTCGTACAAACCTTCCATTGCTGCAAGTTTCATAGGTTGTTTTTCGGCAACCTGCATTGCAGAACCATCGCCTGTCCATATCGAAAAGAAACATGCTATCAAACCAAACACAACCGCTACTTTAATGCTTGCCAAGGCAAATTTTATTTCGCGTTTTCTCAACAGATACCAGCTTGATATACCTGCAACAAACATTGCTCCGATAATCCAGCCTGATAATACGGTATGCAAAAATTTATTGAGCGCAACAGGAGAAAATGCTACCTCCCAGAAATTTCTCATCTCGTTGCGAACAACATCTGGATTGAAATCCATTCCTGCCGGGTATTGCATCCAACCGTTGGCAACCAATATCCAAAATGCTGATATTGTTGCGCCCGCAATGGTTAGCCAGGTGGAAGCAAGGTGAAAACCTTTGCTTACTTTGTTCCAGCCAAAGAACATCACTGCAATAAACGTTGCTTCCATAAAAAATGCAACAACGCCTTCAATCGCAAGCGGAGCGCCAAAAATATCGCCGACAAACCAACTGTAATTCGACCAGTTGGTTCCAAATTCAAATTCGAGAATCAGTCCTGTTGCTACGCCTATAGCAAAGTTGATTCCGAATAACTTCATCCAAAACTTGGCTGTTTTTTTCCAAAATTCATCGCCTGTTTTGTAATAAATAGTTTCCATAACTGCTTGAACAATGCCAAGCCCGAGCGTCAATGGCACAAAAAGCCAATGATAAAAAGCCGTAAGAGCAAACTGTGCTCTCGACCAATCAATTAAAGAAATGTCAATTTCTGCAATCATAATACAAAATTTTAGAGATTATTTAGCACGTTGAATTAGTTCATTTAATACATATTCCTGTTTTTCATCAGTACCATCAAATTTTCCAAGATAACTGGGGAAGAAAAATATTTTCAATATGACAAACATTATGAATAACTTGATTAAAATAATCAGCCAAAGGGTTTTTCCTATAGTCATGTTTTTAAATCCTTCCACATAGAAATGGATTATTCTGTTTAATATGGATTTTGTCATATAACTGGATTTTTTACGTTTTGTAATATAAATATCGTACAAATGTGCAATTTTTTTTGATATTGCCAAAATATTTTTCAAAAAATAATGAATTTTTTATCAAATACTTCATGCCTGTATGACACGAATACCTTTTGATTATACATTAAGATATTTTTGCTCTGCTGTCCCTGTATATGACTGATTCCATTTTAACACTAATTGAAAAAAATCATGCTGAATAAAATATTCAAATCGGGGTATGCCTTTCAATTTTTTAACAACATAAAAGGTATTTTATTTGGACGTGCTTTTTGTTAAAAATATCTTTGCCATTTGTTCAAATAAATTATTAATTCATTTATGCAAATCATTGAAAATATTAATTTTATAATATGGGAAAAATAATAAATTTATAAAGTGATTATCTGTCAGGCAGTTTTGGACAGGCAACAGAAACATGCTTGTCGAATTTATTGGTTGGCGATATTTCCTGTGATAAAATAATGCAAACGTTGTCAGATAATGATTCTCAACTATTCTCAGATGATTTAATAAGATTTTGCAAAAAAAACGGTTGAATATAGAAGAACTGCTTGAAAAGAACCTGATGCCATTAAAAATTATAATCCTGCGCAACATGAGATAATAACTGAACTTGCTACAATATTATCAACATCTTCGACTTGCAAAAGTTTCAAGGTGTAATTTTCTTCTAAAAAACAAATTTGGTTTTGACGATTAAAACATCCGAAAACAGAAAACACGGACGTAAAATAGTTTCCTGAAACCTGAAAATTCCGTCAAAAGCGCGAGCGTTGAAAGCTAACAAAATTGCAAGTACGAAATCAACATTGGGATTATCGATTACATGTGCTTGATAAAATTGTTGCTGCATTTATTACTTATTTTAACTCTTGACGGTCATATTTTATATTTTTTTTTCCATAATAATGCAAGGCGGGCAAGTATTTCACGTTCGCGGGCATTTTCGGCAGGATGATAAAATATTTTATCTTTAATTTTTTCTGGCAAAAATTCCTGTTCTACAAAATTATTTTCATAATCGTGAGCATATTTATAGCCTTTATGATAGCCCAAATCTTTCATTAATTTTGTAGGCGCATTGCGCAAATGCAGGGGAACAGACAAATCTCCCGTTTCAACCGTTTCTGCAACAGCAGATTCTATTGCCATGTACGTGGAATTGCTTTTGGGAGATGTTGACAGAAAAACAGCCGTTTCAGACAAAATTATTCGCGCTTCGGGCATACCTATTTTGTGTACTGCATCAAAACATGTATTTGCAAGCAACAAGGCATTGGGATTTGCAAGACCAATATCTTCGGCAGCAAGAATCAGCATTCGGCGAGCAATAAAAAGCGGATCTTCGCCGCCGTTCAGCATTCGGGCAAGCCAATATACGGCTGCATTAGGCTCGCTTCCGCGTATTGATTTTATAAAAGCCGAAATAATATCATAATGCTGTTCTCCGCTTTTATCATACAGTGCAATGTTTTCCTGCAAACGGTCGGCAACAATTTTATCGTTTATTACAACAGTATCGTTTTCAGCATAAGTTCCGATAATTATTTCAAGAATATTTAAAAGTTTGCGGGCATCGCCTCCCGAAAATCTAAACAGCGCTCCGACTTCCTTAATGTCAAATTTCATTTTTTTCAAATATTCATCTTTTTCGATAACGCGATTCAGCAGAATTTGCAAATCGTCAACATCGAGCGATTTGAGTACATAAACCTGACATCGCGAAAGCAAAGGAGAAATAACTTCAAACGAAGGATTTTCGGTAGTAGCTCCAACCAGCGTAATAATTCCCTGTTCTACGGCGCCAAGCAACGAATCCTGTTGCGATTTGCTGAAACGGTGAATTTCATCAATAAAAAGTATTGGACCGGGACTGTTAAAAAATCTTTGCGATTTGGCTTTTTCAATAACCTCCCTCACATCTTTGACTCCCGAATTTATTGCGCTAAGACTGAAAAATACGCGTTTTTGCTGTTCGGCAATTATTTTTGCCAAGGTGGTTTTTCCAACTCCCGGAGGTCCCCAAAGTATAAACGAAGAAATGTTTCCCGATTCAATCATGTTGCGCAAAATGGCGCTTTTGCCGACAAGATGCCGTTGTCCGATATAGTCTTCGAGCGATTTTGGTCGCATACGTTCTGCAAGAGGTATCATATTTAATTGTATAAAGTTCATAAATTTCAATCCATCAGGCTGATAAAAACAGTCAGTTTATAAACATATTCAAACATTACAATAATTATCAGCAATCATTTTTTTTGTAAAATTAATTTATTTTGATTGATTTTTATGAAAAAGATGATATATTTGCAAAATAAATCAGTAAACATTATGGTACTTACAGTAGGAACAGTTATTGACCACGAGCGTTACGGACAGGGAGTGGTTGCAAAAGTCAATTTTACAGATTACGAAGTTTATTTCGAGCGTAGCGGTAAAATCAGTATTTTGAAAACAAATACTGATTATAAAGTTATTGAACATTCTGAAAAAGAATACGATGAAACAGATAAAATCGCGTTTGAAGATGTTGAAAAGACTTTGACAGTAATTCTTGAAAAATATAACGGATTGCAGGAAAATGTGCAGCTCGGCGATCGCTGGATTGGCGGAAAAATGATTTTACAGCCTGCAAATGCATCCATGCAAAGCAAGGAAATTCCCGTAGAAACGTTTTTCCATAAAATTGTGATGCTTCGCGACCGTTTGCGCGTGCTTGAGCAAAATATCAACAGTCATGCGAAACTTAGCGACGAAGACAAAATAAACATTCAGCAGTATATAACGCGCATCTATGGAACGCTTACAACTTTTAACGTACTGTTCAAAGAAAAAGACGATAATTTTGTAGGTACGGGAAGCAAAGATTAAGGCATAAAATTTGTTGTATAAGCAGAATATCCTTTTCAACATTTTATATTAAGTTCGATAATAATTTACAGTTAAATTAGTCGTTCCTTACGAATAAAAAACAGTACAAAATTATATGTTCTGAAACAGTTCATTTCAAAAGCCTGTTTGTCATTGTTAATCGTGTAGCATGAAACAATGACGAACAAAAAAATTCAAACTTTTTGTTTGGGAAAGAAATCTTTTATATCTTTGTAAAAATTTTACAAAAATAGAATTGACATGAAGTAATTAAACGTGCATAAAGCACATAAAACAAAATATATAAAATAGCGATTTGCTGCTATTCTTGATTATCGTTTTCCACAATAAGCCCATAATAATGGGTTCTACGTCAAGAAGAAGTTATTCCACGCCGTATAAGACGGCGTGGAATAACTTGTTGGACGTAGAGGCGTGGAAACCTGATAATCAGACAGGTTGTTTCCACGCTATTTTTATTGTTTGATTTGAAGAAAATTTTAAAAATTAAATAAATATAAGATAATTACAAATATTAAAACTTTCCGTTAAATGGCGGAAGTAAAACAAAAAAATGAAAACGTTTAAAGATTTTATGTTGTTTGTATTAGGAATTATTAGTTTACTAATATTACTAATTATAGCAATATATTTAATAGAGTATTTGATAGATATTTTCAATACCCCATTACCAGAAAATTATGAGTTTGAACCACATAGTTTAAACAGGAGAATATTCTGATGATGACATTAAATCTATATAAAAAATGTTGAAACCTCTATAAATAATTATAGTTTTAACATGCGGAAATCCAGTAATTTAAAAAGTAAATATCAATAAAAGAAAAAAAATGTATGTACAAGAATGGAAATGCGGTAATTGTGAACTTAAAATAACATTAAAAATATGGCAGACAATATCCTAAAAATTAAAGTAGATTTGAATATCTACAAACACGAAGTCATTACTTCGGCGGTATATAAATTTACCGACAAATGTTTTGTTTCGCAAAACAAAAC
>JAISOH010000098.1 GCA_031275825.1 Prevotellaceae bacterium
AGGTCCTGTTCTATATCTGCTGGCATCTGCATTGTCTCTTATAATTACACCTGTACTTACTCTGACAGTATTCTTTGTTTTATTCTGAGCAAATACAATCGTGCATAAAAAACAAAAAGCAACAAGCAATATAATTTTCTTAATCATGGCTTTCATCTGATAATTTTTTAATATTTCTGATTAAAATTAGAGGCAAAACAGCATGTGTTTCCGACAGTATTTGATATTTATAATAATTATCCTGCAATCCGATATTTTCAACATTTCCCCGCGCAAGGGTTAAAAGAATTATGCCTGTATCGGGAATATCGTCAAACAAATGACTGTTTAAAACAGCACTTCCGTTATCAGGAACAACATCCGTCCTGCGTATGCTGATATTGGGGTGATCCTGTCCGAATGCCATTGAGCCTGTCCATGTTACAATTATAGCTACACCGTTTTCATTGTTTTCATCTGCATTCCATCGTAAAATGAAATTTTCGTAATAACAGAGAGGATACATGTCTTCTTTTGTTAAAACGGACGGCGAAAATATTTCTATCAGTTCGGGAACATACATGCTGACAGTTGTATCCGAAGTAGAAGATGAAACGCTTTGGGTATGGTTTGCGTTCCGTATCGAAAATTTAACGTTTTTACCATATAATGATGATAAATCTTCTTCTTTTTCAGATTTTTTTTGTGATATTTGGATGTCATCAATTGTTTTTAATTCAATCGTATTTGCTGTAACAGAAAATATATTAGTAGATGTTTGCGATGATTGTGTTTCTGCTATATTCTTATTTTTCCCATTATAAGAAGAATAGAATACATCCTGTAACGGATCATTTTTTTGAGCAGAAATCACAGCATAAAAATCAGATGGTACGTATATATCAGCGTATTTACCAACATTTTTAGCAAGTATAATATCACTGCTTTGCAGATTCCAAAAATTGTCTTTCTTTATGCTGATTTTAGAAATGCTCTTAATGCTTGGCTCTTGCGTGCAACTTGCAAATATGCTTGATACTGCAATAACCACTATAGTTTTATAAATTACTCTCATAATATTTCATTTTAATTGTTAATATAATGCAAGATACACAGGTTCATTCCATTGTACATTGTTATTGTATGATCCATTTATATATACGCTTCGAGATAATGTATTTGTTTTTACGTTATCATCTGTTGTAAAACTTACTTCATCCCAATTAATACCGTCGTAATCATAATCAATAGAGGCATTTTCTATTATAGAATATCCGCCGTGAATAGGATGATTACCACCTATTGGTATAATTATATAAGCGCCACTACCCGACCCGGGGTATTTGAAAATACCAGTTGCTTCGATGCGACTAATTTGTCCTCCTGCCGTAACAACAGGCGAACAATTCCATAATATATAAATATTATGAATTTCTTTAACTGACTGTATCTGGCAAGTCATCGATATTGTAGAATTAGGTGCAACATCTAATAAAGGGAAAAAATATAGCCAGTTAGCAAATAGATGAGAAGAATTTGTTGCTGTGAAAGGAACTGTCCCTGAACATGCTGTAGATGATATGTCTATTTTTAGACTGCTACCTCCATAAAAGGCATTTCCTGCAAAATCATTAACAATATCAGACAAGTAATTTATTTCTCCATTAGTTCCTGTAAAATAGGGATGATATGTGCGAAAGTAAGCAATATCAAAAGCCGCAGGAGCATTAGTAAAATTATATCCCAATTTCACTGTTGTAACAAATATGCTTTGATTAGTACTTATTGCACATGCAGGCAAACTGCCTCCACTACCGGAACCGCCTCCGCCGCATGAACCCGCCATGCAAAAGCATCCTATAATTATTATTGCAAACAATTTGATTGTTTTTATTAATTTATTTTTCATTTTAATTTTTATTTAAGGTTTTATAATTCATTTGATTTTTATTATTTAATTGCACAGTGTTTTGGCTGCATTTATTGTAAAATCATAATAAATCGGATTTTACCGCAGCCAAATCTCTACGAAATTGCACCGTCCCAACCAAAAAATACAGTTTTGTTGAATAAATAAAGATTTGGATTCTGTTATTTTTGTTTTACTGTTTTTACATAAAGGATATACATACATGCAATACATGAGCAAAATAAAATTGCATGCAGACTGTTTTATAATATTATTTATAAATCTGTTCATAAAACGACTTTAACAATATTTTGTGCAAATATAGCAAAAATCAAACTTCAAAATATAAATACATATAAATTTAACAAAATTTATATGTATGTTTTCATAACACGCTTCAATTTACTTTCAATTCATCAATAATTTTTTGAATTTTAATATCCAGTTCGGATGAAACTTTGCTGTAATCGTTAATACTGTTCAAACGTTCATGAGCGCTTACATAAAATTTTATTTTGGGTTCGGTGCCGGAAGGACGTATTGAAACAACCGTTCCATCTGCGGTTACAAACTGCAAGACGTTGGATTTCGGCTGGTTTATTTTCAAATGCAAACCGCTTTTAACGGCGAGTGTTTGCGATGACTGATAGTTGTGAACATAAATAATTTCAGAACCTGCAAGCGTATGTGGAGGATTTTCTTCGTAATTGTGCATCATTGCTTGAATTTCTTCTACTCCTGTTTTTCCTTTTTTGGTAAGCGATATTAATTTTTCCTTAAAAAATCCGAATTCCAGATATATATCAAGCAGCAAATCCGCAAGCGTTTTTCCTTTATCTTTTGCCCATGCGGCAGTTTCGGCAATAATTCCGCAACTCATTACCGCATCTTTGTCGCGTACAAATTCGCCTGCCAGAAATCCGTAACTTTCCTCGCCTCCTGCAATAAATTTTTTATTTCCTTCGTTTTCCCGTATTTTTTCGGCAATATATTTAAATCCTGTAAGAACATCATAACATTCGACATTGAATTTTCGGGCAATTTCGTTTAACAGGTTGCTTGTAACTATTGTTTTTACTATATATTCATTTCCATGCAGCAAGCCTTTTTCTTTCCATTTTGTCAACAGGTAATATATAAGTATTGCTGCTGTTTGATTTCCGTTGAGCAAAACAAATTCATTATTTTTGTTTCTGACGGCAACGCCAACTCTGTCGGCATCGGGGTCGGTTGCCATTATCAAGTCGGCATTTTCGGCTGCTGCTTTGTCTGTTGCCATTTTCAGCGCCGAAGGTTCTTCGGGATTCGGCGATGCTAGGGTAGGGAAATTTCCATCGTTTATGTCCTGTTCGGCAACGTTTATGATATTTGTAAAACCAAGCCGCCGCAAAATTTGCGGAACAAGTTTTACGCCCGTGCCGTGCAAAGGCGTATAAACAATTTTTATGTCATTGTATTTGCTGATAATTTCGGGCGATAACGAAAGCGAGCACAGGCTGTCGATATAAATACCGTCAAGTTCAGCGCCTGTAATTATTATTTTATCGGGGTTTTCACAGAAATCAACTTCATCGATACTGACAATTTTATTGACTTCGTCGATTATGTTTTTATCATGCGGCGCAACTATCTGTCCGCCGTCCGACCAGTAAACCTTGTAACCGTTGTATTCTTTGGGATTGTGCGAGGCGGTAATAACTATTCCGCTGTGGCATGAAAAATGGCGAACGGCAAAACTCAGTTCGGGCGTCGGGCGCAGCGAATCGAAGAGATAAACTTTGATTCCGTTTGCACTTAAAACCGAAGCTGCGGTTTTTGCAAAAAAATTACTGTTGTTGCGGCAATCGTATGCAATTGCGACTTTTATTTCTTCATTTCTTATTATTTTTTTAAGATAATTTGCCAAGCCCTGGGTTGCCATTCCAACAGTATATCTGTTTATGCGATTGCTGCCTGCGCCCATTATTCCCCGCAGCCCGCCCGTTCCAAATTCCAGCGTCCGGTAAAAACTTTCGACAAGTTCCTGCCTGTCGCCGTCAATCATACATTGCACTTGCCTGCGGGTTTCTTCATCGTATTTATCGCCAAGCCATATTCGGGCTTTTTCCAATATTTGTTTATCTTCCTTATTCATGTTTATAAATTTTTAATAATTCGGTAATTGATTTTCCACAAAGTTACATGTTTTTTTAAATTATTTTTATGTTTCACATTATTTATACTGTTTTACCCTGCAAAACTTTTTCAAATATTAATGAATAAAACGTGTGGAAATACTGAAAATGTTAATAAAAAACAAAATAATTTTATTTCCCAAAAAACAACTTTTCGAGAGCGCTAAAAAAGATTTTTCCTGCCTGAAAAATTCTGTTTTTCGGAGATGCGGGGTTTCAATATTTTATTGTTGCCGTTTTTTTACCTTTGTATAAAGTTATTTCTATTTCATCATTTGTTTTCACGGTGTTTGCATCTGTTACAACTTTTCCGTTATGCGTTATGATTGAATATCCGCGCCGTAAAATCCGTTTGGGATCATTGATTTCCATATTGGTTTGATATAAATGCAATTTGTTTTTCTGTTCTCTGAAATACATCATAAGTAAAGGTTTCATTTGTTTGCTGAAAAAGTTTTTTACAAAATATTTGTTTTGTTCTATTTTTGTTGATATTGCATTTTTTAATTTTATTTTCATGTTTTGCAGTTCATAATTTTCGTTTTGCAAACGTTTTTTAATACTGTCTTTGATCTGTTCTGCAATTTTGTCAAGATAAACGTCCTGCTGCACGGCGCAGTCTATCAAAAATTCGGCAGCCGCCGTTGGCGTTTTCATCATCGTATTTGCAACCATGTCGGCAATGCTGATATCCTTGTCGTGGCCGATTCCTGTGATTACGGGAACAGGCATTTGGGCTATACACGATGCAAGCGGATAACTGTCGAAACAGGCGAGGTCGCTTACCGAGCCTCCGCCTCGAATGATTACCAGAACATCAAAGTGTTCGACAGTTTTGTAAACTTCGTCAATGGCGGCAATTATCGATGTTTCGGCGTCTTTGCCCTGCATTGCGGCTGAAAAAAGCGTTGTTTGGAAATTGTAATTATAATCGTTGCCGTACAAATGGTTTATAAAATCGCGATAACCGGCTGCCGTTGCCGACGATATTATTGCGATACGCAAGGGTAAAACAGGAAATTTCAAACATTTGTTCATGTCAAAAATGCCGTCGTCTGTCAGTTTTTTTATTATTTGCCTGCGTTTCAACCGAATTTCGCCGATTGTGTATGAAGGGTCAATATCGATGATATTCAGACTCAATCCGTACAGTTCATGATACTGTATCTGCACGGTTACCAAAATTTTCATTCCTGCCGAAAGCGAGTTTCCGGTTTCATTTTCAAAATACGGTTTCAACATTCTGTAAGTGTACGACCATATTGTTGCGTTCAGTCTGGCTTTGGGAATACTTGAATCTTCGCTGTGTTGAACAAGTTCAATATAGCAGTGTCCCGAAGCGTTTTCTTTTATTTCGTTAATATCGGCAACAACCTGATAATTTTCGGAGAATGCTGATTTTAATTCTTTTTTTATCATGCTTTGAAGCTCAAACAGGCTTATAATGTTTTTATCCGGCGAATTGTTCATTTTCAAAACTTATTTTAATATAATTTCTTCAAGTATATATTCTCCGTACAGGCGGTTTATATTTTGTATTATTGCGCTTCGCTGCATGAATACCTGATTTCGTGCTATGGATGAATCAAAAAATACAAATAATTTCCGTTCGCAGATTGTTTTTTTTTTGATATGTTTTACAATGGTTTCTCCTACCATTTCGTTAAACGTTTTCATTATCCGGTATTGTTTAAAATCGTTTTCCAAACCAAGCTGTTTAACGAAGAGTTTTATTGCTTTTTCGGCTTTTTCGGGATTTATTCTTTCCATTGTTTTATTCGATTTTTGTTATTTTTCCTTTTTCCACATTAAACAGCGAGAACGGATTTTTTTGCTGTTCAAGAATTTTATCCAAACGCGTTTTGTTGCTGTCGGTAATAAAAATCTGCCCGAAACCGTTACCTGCAACAAGTGAAATTAAATGCTGCACTCGCAGCAAATCCAGTTTGTCGAAAATATCATCAAGCAGAAGTACGGGCGAAATGCCGGTTTGCTGTTTGAAAAAATTGAACTGCGTAAGTTTAAGAGCAATCAAAAAAGTTTTTTGCTGACCTTGCGAGCCGATTTTTTTAATCGGATAACCGTTCATTTGCATAATTATATCATCGCGATGAATACCTGATGTTGTGTGTTGCATTATGCAATCTTTCTCAAATGATTTTTCGAGTAATTCAATAAAACTGTTTTCGTTTAAATCGGATTTGTATGTTATCGAAACCTGTTCGTTGTCATTTGAAACTTGCGCATAAACCTGATTAAAATAATTACGTATCTGTTCTATAAACTGTTTGCGTTTTTGATAAATCGTTTGTGCATAGTCGTTTAACTGTTCGTTGAAAACGGCAATAATATCATTTTTTTCTTTTATCTGTTTCAACAGTTTGTTTCGTTGCATAAGCGTGCGATTATATTTTACAAGGTTTTCGAGATAAACAATATCAAGTTGCGACATCACGCTGTTGATGTATCTGCGGCGTTCATCTCCCGAATCGTTTATCAGCGAAATGTCGGTTGGCGAAATCATAACAAGCGGAAGAAAACCGAGATGGTCGGCAAAACGCGAATATTGTTTATTGTTGCGTTTAAATATTTTTTCACCGTTTTGCACGCCGCAATATATTTTTTCTTCATTGTCTTTGCGTACAAAATTGCCTTGTATGATAAAATAATTTTCGTTGTGTTTAATATTTTGCCGGTCGGTACTGTTGAAAAAACTTTTTGTAACAGACAAATAATATACCGCATCGAGCAAATTTGTTTTTCCTTCGCCGTTGTTGCCTGTAAGGCAGTTCAAGTTTTGCGAAAATTCCAAATCGGCCTGCTCAATATTTTTAAAATTACTTATGGATATTTGCTTCAGATACATTCAAAAACTTATTTGTTGTGCGAAGATATGAAATCTTTTCCGAAATACGGTTTTACCTGAAAAAAATGTTCTGTAAACAGTGATTTTTTACTTTTATAAATTCCTTGATTTTTGAAATATAATCAAATTATACGGTTTGTCGAAAATAAGGTATTCGCAATTTATGTCTATCTTTATTGAAAATCGCCGTTTCGTAAAAATTCAAGCGTAGCCTCAATTTCTTTATACATCACCTTGTCTTTGCCGATAAACTTTACTTCATTGCGATATTTAGCGACAAATTCTTCTATATACGGAGATGATTTTGCAGGTCGTCTGAAATCAAGCGCCTGTGCTGCATTTATAAGTTCTATTGCAAAAATTCTTTCAATATTGTCAATAATTTTCAAAAGTTTTGTTGCCGCATTTGCTCCCATGCTTACATGGTCTTCCTGTCCGTTTGATGAAACAATGGAATCGACAGATGCGGGATGCGCATAAATTTTATTTTGGCTTACCATAGATGCAGCCGCATATTGCGGAATCATTAATCCCGAATTTAATCCCGGTTTGGCAACTAAAAATTCGGGCAAACTGCGATTGCCCAAAATCAGTTGCGCCGTACGCCGTTCCGAAATATTTCCCAGTTCGGCAATCGCTATTGCAAGAAAATCAAAAGCCAGAGCCAGCGGTTGCCCGTGAAAATTTCCGCCTGAAATAATCCGGTCTGCTTCGGCAAAAACAGTAGGATTGTCGGTTACCGAATTTATTTCGGTAAGCACAACATTTGCAACGTAATTTATAGCATCTTTTGTTGCGCCGTGCACCTGCGGAATGCAGCGAAACGAATACGGATCCTGTACATGTTCTTTGTTTCGTAAAATAAGTTCGCTTCCATCAAGAATTGCACGAATGTTGGCGGCTGTTTCGATTTGTCCCCGATGAGGACGTATTTTTTGTAATTTTTCGTCAAAAGGCTCAATGCGTCCGTCAAAGGCATCAAGAGATATTGCGCCGATTAAATCTGCAAGTTTGGATAATTTGAACGATTTCAACATAGCCCAAACTCCGTGAGCACTCATAAACTGCGTTCCGTTGAGCAGCGCCAAACCTTCTTTCGACTGTAATTTTATCGGTTCCCATCCTAATTTTTTAAGCGCTGCGGATGATTTTTGTCTTTTATCTTCAAAATTCACTTCGCCTTCGCCAATCAAAGGCAGAAACAGATTTGACAGTGGAGCCAAATCGCCCGATGCGCCAAGCGAACCGCGGTCGTACACAACAGGCAAAACATCGTTGTTGTAGAAATCAAGAATACGCTGTACCGTTTCAACATGTACGCCGCTGTAACCCAATGACAGCGCATAAGCTTTAAGAGCAAGCATTAACCTGACAATTTCGGGAGCAACTTCGTCGCCTGTGCTGCAAGCATGCGACATTATCAAATTTTTCTGCAACTGCTCAAGTTCATGATGCGAAATGCTTTTGTTGCACAGCGAGCCGAATCCGGTTGTAATGCCGTAAACGGGACTTTCCGTATTTTTAATTTTTTCATCAAGATAGTTACGGCATTTTTCGATGTGTTTTTTTGCCCGCGCCGACAACTTCAGCATACAGTCGCCGTTTGCAAGAGGTTCGAGTATATCGAATGTTAATTCGCTGTTGCCTGTATAATAAATTTTTTTCATTATATATCAGTTTTATTGATGATGTATTGTTTTTTAATATATTTTTCTACAAATGTAATGATTTTTTATAATAGGGAATATAAATTTAACAATTTTGTTTGTTTTGTCCGTCATTGCGAGGAGCGCAGCTACGAAGCAATCGGAGAAAAAAATTGAAAGTTGATAATTGTCCATTATTAATCACTCTGGGTTGCTTCGTCATTTCATTCCTCGCAAATAACTGTGTTAACATGCAAATTTTTTTTGGTAAAATTTATCAACATACATGCGTTTGTTTTTAATAATAGCGAATGCCTGCCGGAATAATTTGTTTGCTACCGCTATTAATGCGAGTTTTTTACTTTTGCCGCGCTGTATCGGACGGTCGTAAAGTTCCCGACATGCTTTACCGTATCTTTTTGCTGACAGCGCACATAAATATAAGAATAATTACAGGCAATAGACGTCGAGTTGGGAAATCCTGTAACAGAATGTAATAAAGATGATTTTGACATCCTCAAAAATATTTCGGGCACAGGGAAAAAAACCGCAACAGTATTGATAGCGCTTACGCAGGGAATGAAAAACTTTGAATCGGTAAAACATCTTAGCAGTTATTTCGGGCTGTGTCCCCGAATATACGAGTCGGGAACGAGTGTGAAAGGCAAAGCCAAAATCTGTAAAACGGGAATGGTTATGGTCAGAAAAATGTTCGATATTTTTTAACTGCTTTTCTATTTTAGTTTTCACAACAGAATGATTTATCGCTTCCATCTGATTGTTCCATGCTGTCTGCTGTTTTATCAGTTGTGAACTCATGCAGAGCAGTTGCTGCATCTGAATATAACTGCTCTTTTGGGGCTGCCACAACTTGACATTAAAACGTTTTCCGTATTCAATAAGCATCCTGCAATCTGCCCTGTCCGTTTTGGCGCAAAACATTAATGCCTGTGCAAAACGCTTTACCGAAAGCGGATTAACAAGGCTTACTTTTACATTATTCTCTGTCAGGTAACATGCCAAACGTCAATGATACGTTCCAATCGATTCCATTATACACAAACTTTACGCAGGTATGAAATTCAAACACGATTTCAACCCTTCTGTGGTGTATAAGAACTCTTTCGATTGAACTTTTCAGTTGATTTCAGTCGCTACGTTAAAACTTTTTTACTAACGTCAATTCCTGTAATTTTTTCTATTTTTGTCATAACAAAATTAATTTTTAAGTGGACAGAACAGTCCTGTTTGTATCTTATCCTCAATGCAGGCTCGAAGCCTAAAGAACTATTTTGGACTATGTAAAAATATTTTAAAATACTGTCAACCTATCATTAACTTCTGACCTTTTTTCCCTATTGGCGTGATTTTTAAAAAAAATTTCTTAAACATCTTTCTTATTATTTATTATTGTCTTTGTACTGTACAAAAAAACAAAAAGAGTAAAAAATCCAAGTTGCCACTTACTTTCACCCTTTTTGTTGCCCCGCTATCTGCTTTTTATTGCCGATAACGTTATATTTTTTATAGCAACTTGGATTAAAAACAATGCAAAGATAGCATGAAATATCCAATAACACACAAACGGATAAAAATTTTCAACAACCGGCGCCACCGACCGTTCATTAAAAAGCATCCAAACCCAATTTTTCGGATATTTGAAAAATTATACAATAATTAATAAATATGAAAACATCAGGTTTAGACGTACACAAAGATAGCATATTTTGTGCGATTTACGACGGAAAAAGTCATTCTGTGGTAAAAGAATTT
>JAISOH010000004.1 GCA_031275825.1 Prevotellaceae bacterium
TTATGTTGTGATACCGATACATTTTACAAAAACAATAACATTAATATTAGAAGACCAAGAGCAACTCGCAGATAATCCACAGCAAATACCACCTAATACAACGCAAACACCATCTAATATAACGCAAAAGGGGATCTTACGGACAACACCTCAGGAATATAATCAGGAATATAATTATGCAAACCAGAAGCCGACGCAACCGCCGCCTGTACAATCGCAAGAAAATAAAAATAAAGACACTGATACAGCCGGCACAACAGTTAACAATGAAGGTTATGGTGAAAAATAAAATATTGGAATCAATGATTGCTGTTTTATTGTGTTTTTTTGCAGTTCAAAATGCAACAGCACAATGCGACTTTATTGATTCAAAGACAGGTCACAGATATACGGGCGAATGTAAAACCAAAATTGTTGATGGCAAAGAAATCAAATATCCCGAAGGCAAAGGAACTCAAATAAATTCCAATGGCAGTTCTTTTGCGGGTACGTTTTTAAACGGTCAAAGGGTAAGCGGAACTTATTATTTTGACAATAACAATCGTAACGGTAGCCGTATAGAAAATGCAGTTTATGAGGATGATGTTTTGAAAAGCGGAATTTGGATATTTAAAAATGGAGCAAAATATGAAGGTACCTTTAAAGATGATAAATTTGATGGCGAAGGCGTTTTTTTTTACAAACCGGACAGTAACAAAATAAGATACGAAGGCGCTTTTGCCGGAGGAAAGTTCAACGGCGAAGGCACGCTTTATTACAGAGACAGCACCTTTCAGAAAGGACAATGGAAAGACGATGAATTTCAGGGAATGCTCATAGGCTATCTAAAAGGTGTTCCTGCTTATTGGGATGCAATTAATACAGTAACCATCGGGGAAAAAATATATAAAAAGGATGAACAGAAAATAGATAGCATTACAGGAGCAAAATCAACAGGAAGCCATAATGCCTCTGAATCAGCTATCACGACAACAACACAATACTTTTACATAAAAAACAACAATATTATTATCGGTGTTGTTAAATTTGAAGAATCTATAACAGGACTTCCTGCCAAAATCTTAGATTCTAAGGTATCTTTAGACACAGATCAAACATTGTTGAACCACTTGAACCGAAACCAGCATAATAAACCTGCCAAACTTCCGCTAACTCATTGGAAAGACAGATGGTATTATGATGCTAATAAATGTTTCTGGTATTTATATGAACGCAGAAGTTCAATTTATCATAATCCGCCGGGCAAATATATTAACATCAAACTGGTTCGTTTGGATGCCAACAAGAGAGAATCGCACGAAACTGTATTAAATGTATCGGAGAACATTGCACAACAAATAGATGAAGACAATTTTCCGACAACAATAACCGGAAATATGGTAAAAACAGGTAAATACCGGCAGACATTCAATTTTCATCATTGTAAAGATTTTTCATGGTCTGTAGATTATTTTAAAGATCTATTCGACAATGTAAGCGATTATACCGCAGGGCACAAAAAATATGATGTGGATTTACATGAAGCGGGTTGGATTCATTATGCCGAATTTCCGCAAGATACTTATGCCGAAGCTACAGACGAAGAAAAGCAAAAGCTTCAAGATTGTTCATTCGAACTGATGAAATTAAACGAATATGTAAAAAGCGTTCCTGTTGAGCCGGTAATTAGCGCTCCAAAAAGGTCTGCAGCTCCAGGCATTTCAGAAATAGTAACTTTGATAAATGAAACTTGCCATGAAACTTTAGTTGAACACCTCAAAACGTATCCTCTCAATTTCTTCTCTTTATTGGCTCGTCGAAATACAATTACAGAATCATCGGAAAAAGCTATTTTGCGAATAATGAATTGCATGCCTTCTCAAAAGTATTCCGTTTTTCTTAATTGTTTAGAAGCGAACAATAATATGATCATGAAATATCTGGTCGATGAGTTAAATGATAAAACAATACGGATTTTCGGAGAAAATAGCTATACGAATTTTATTAAAGAACTAATCAGGATTTACCGCGAAGTTCCCGATTTTTGGGACACTCGATTGTCCAAAGTTGGTGAATCAAAATTATTGGGACAGATTATTAACTTGAACCCAATGCCTTTTGAAAGCGACATGAAAATCCCGTCCGCTTCTTCTTTTTATAAAGAATTTTCTTTAAATGAATTTCGTTTTACCGGAGTTTATAATGAATCAACCGGAACAATTAGTGTTTATAGAGAACAGCGTATTTGGTATGAGAATCTAAAAACAGATAGACATGGAGAAATGTGGCGTGCCGATCAGGAGGCTGTTGCGTCAAATTTGAAACCATTAGATCCGATTATTATTGCAACGGACAAAGAATTACCAATTGTTCAGACAGCATTGAAAAAGGGAGAACTTACTTCACGTGTTTATATAGTTCCTGCTATATTTTTCAAATACAGAGAACAGAAAAAATCCAATCAGACGCTTTTTGACGCTCTTGTAGATATGGGAGCTATTGCTTTTGACATTGCAAGTATTTATGGAACAGGAGCCACTTTACAACTTATAAAAGCGTCGACCAATTTACCCAAAGCCGTTGTTTGGGCAAGACGTGTCTGGGCATGGGCTGGAATACTTGGAAGTACAGGAAATATAGCAATCAAAACAGATGTGATTAAAAACGAAAAGGTTAAACAGACTATTGAAATCTATAACAACATATTTTTTTCATTATCGGTTTCAGGCAACTTACATCACTTGCAGGATTAGAGCGTAGTTTACATCCGAGCCTGAAATATGTTTTGAAAGACAATAGCAATGCGTTATCCATTATCCAAAATGGATATTCTGCATGGGAAATGCACCTTGGGGAAATTAATGATAATGAAGAGCTAACTGATGGCGATAAAAAAGCGCTTATGAAAACAATGACGCTTTTTCGAGCACTTGGAGCAGGGAATGACTCAAGCGAAACATCAAAGAAAATAACGAAATTGCTTTCAATTATTCCGGAAAAAACATCTGAAAGCAATGTTCCAAATACTTCGTCCGACAGACAAACCGTCACCTACGACGTTCCGACGCTTTTAATCTCCACATCCGGCGAGCAGTACGAAGCGCAGCCGGGGTATTATTTCGTCGGAATACTGGACAAAGACGGCAGGATAGTACAGGGAACTTTATTTGATTCCGGTAAAAA